>DATBUE010000237.1:0-3739 GCA_036516375.1 Noviherbaspirillum sp.
TTGATTAAACGTGACGCGTCACGCAAAATCGCGGCTTTGTGACTTTGTGGGACCAACACCATGCAGCAAGCCAACCAGTCAGCTGCGCACATACCCGGCAAACGCCCGCGTGGGCGTCCGCGCGTCGCGCATCCGCTCACGCCGGCCGAGCGTGCCCGCCGCTACCGGCAGCGCAAGGCGGAGCAGGCGGCGCAACAATCTGCAGCGCCGCTCAAGCGTGACGCGAGCCGCGTCACGAAAAATCGCGCCGCGGACGATGGTGCGCTGCGCAAACCGCAATCCACCGCCGCCGTGACGCCTTCGCAGCAGGAGTCTGAAACCTTGCAGCGCAAACTCAGTCAAGCAATTGCACGCCAAGCCGATCTAACCGGTGCATTGCACGAGGTGGTGCAACTGGCTTCCAGCGGGCGGCGCATCCCGGCACACGTGCTCAAGGGTCTGGTCACTCTGTTGGCACGGAGTTAGAGCGAATCCGCTCTAGTCGAGCCGTACCGGCAGAAATACAGGGGGACGGATAGAATCGGCTGCTCCCTTGGAGCCTGTTCGGGCTCTTTACGATCGCGGGGACATCAATTTGCCTAACACCACTCAGGCGGCCGCCAGGCCGAAAACCGAATGATGCAAGGGTCTTACGATGCCCCGCTTGTCCTGGTATCGATAGCAGTCGCCATCTTCGCCTCCTATACGGCGCTGCGCATGGCGGGCAGGGTGGCCAACTCGCGAGCCTCCGTTGCACGCAGGTGGATCGTCGGTGGCGGCATCGCGATGGGCACCGGCATCTGGTCCATGCACTTCATCGGCATGCTGGCCTTCCGCCTGCCCATTCCGCTTGGCTACGATTTCTCGATCACGGCACTTTCGCTGTTTCTGCCGATTGCGGTCTCCATCGTCGCACTGTGGCTGGTCAGCCGGCCGGTGCTGCCGCTGCGGCAGATGGTGGCCGGTGCGCTCCTGTTCGGCCTCGGCATCAACCTGATGCACTACACCGGCATGGCCGCGATGCTCATGCAGCCGGCTATCGTCTACGACCCAGGCTTGGTCATCGCATCGCTGCTCATCGCCGTCGGCGCCGCCGGAGCAGCGCTATGGGTCGCCTTCCGCCTGCGCCATCGCGGCCCGCGCATCGAGCTGTATCGCGCGCTGGCAGCCGTCATCATGGGACTGGCCATCGTCGGCATGCACTACACCGGCATGGCGGCAGCCCACTTCCCCGCCGGCAGCGTGTGCCGCGCAGCCGCCAGCGGATTCAGCGAAGAGAACCTGTCGATACTGGTGATCCTGTCCACGGTTGCGGTCCTGACCATCGCGCTGCTCGTTTCCACCTTCGATGCCAAGCTGGAAGCGCGCTCCCAGGTGCTGGCGATCACGCGCGCCACTGCCGAAGAGCGGCAAAAGCTCCTGCTGCGCGAGCAGGAAGCGCGTTTCGAGGCCGAGCGGGTGGGGCGCTTGAAGGATGATTTTCTTGCCACCATTTCGCACGAACTGCGTACACCGCTCAACGCGATACTCGGCTGGGCGCAGTTGTTGCGCACCGGCGCGGCCGACGCCGCGCGGCTGGAGAAGGGGCTGGAAACCATAGAACGCAACGCCCTCGCACAAGCGCAACTGATCGACGATCTGTTGGACATGAACCGCATCGTCTCCGGCCGTGTGCAACTGGATATCCATCCGCTGGATCTGGCCGAAGTCGCGCGGCGTGCCGCCCATTCGATAGAAGCCGAGGCCATGGCCAAGGGAGTGACGCTCTCGAGTGCGGTCGATGCCGCACTGCCGCAGATGAAGGGCGACCCCGACCGCCTGCAGCAGGTGCTGTGGAACCTGTTGTCGAACGCGGTCAAGTTCACGCCCGCTGGCGGGCAGGTGCATCTGCGGGTGCAAGCGGCAGCGCGGCATGCCGAGGTCAGCGTGACCGACAGCGGCATCGGCATCGCGCCGGATTTCCTGCCCTTCGTCTTCGACCGTTTCCGGCAAGCGGATTCGTCGATCGCGCGCAGCTACCGCGGCCTGGGGCTGGGACTCTCCATCGTCAGGCAGCTCGTGGAACTGCATGGCGGGAGTGTGGCCGTGCACAGCGAAGGAGCAGGTCGGGGCAGCACCTTCCGGGTCTGTCTGCCCTACGACTTGCAGGCAGAGGCCGTGGAAGCCGGATTGCAGTCGCGCCGCAAGGCCAACGCGGGCGCCGAAGCGACGTTTGCATCGCTGGATGGCGTCACCGCGCTGGTGGTCGACGATGAACCCGATGCGCGGGAAATGCTGCGCAACGCGCTGGAAGCGTGCGGAGCCAGCGTGTTGCTGGCTTCCAGCGCGGGCGCGGCACTCGAAGTCTCGGCAAACCAGATGCCCGACATCCTGCTCAGCGATATCGGCATGCCGGGCATGGATGGTTTTGCGCTGATACGGCGCATACGCGAACGCGGCGGCGCCTGGGCGAAGCTGCCCGCCGTCGCGCTGACGGCCTTCACGCGCAGGGAAGACGAAGAGCTGGCACTGGCTTCGGGCTTCGACATGTTCATCTCCAAGCCGGTCTTGCCGGCAGAGTTGGTCACGCACGTCGCGACTCTGGTTGCCAAGTGAAGCCTGGCGTCTTGCCACGTACATCCCAGGTTTTTCCATGCACCGCATCGGCGCGGAAACCGGATTCAACCCAGAAAAATACATCCGCCTTCTCTCGCCGCGCCTGCTGCGCGATGGCTGGCGTGATTGACGGCAACCGTGCCGACGTCTCCTTCTCGCCGGCCTGCTGGTCGACAAGTTCTGTCATCACCTGCCGCTGTACCCCCAGCACCAGCGCCAGCACCAGCGCTTGGCGCAAGCCGGCGTGTCGGCAATCTCGGGATCGACCACAGGGATGACTTCGACCGGGACCTTGGATTCGTCGAAGAACAGCATGGCTTCGTCGTGGGCAGGTGGCTTTGCAGTGGTGCGTGCGTGCGCGGCAACGCGGCGTGTCTTGTCGCAGACGTCTTGTCCGGTCCGACAGCAGACGCCCTTGTGGCTGGCTGTCGTGGCAGCAGACCTACCTTGACATGTATCGCTTCGCATTGCTGGAGAAGTGTCGGCGACTCTGGAAAAACTGCGAGCGCAAACTGCACACCAGCGAACAGTTCATCGTGCTTGCTTTCCTTGCACTGTTATTGAGAAGACACTGAACAGGCTCTGAGTAAGTCAATGGAAATTCAGGCAGTTTTGCGCGATAGTCCTGGCGTTTCAGGGGCGCAGGCTTCTCGTTTCCGGAAAAGATGAGATAACGTTGCCCCCTCGCTCCCGCCACTTCGAGTTGCACGATGCGCGTCAATGATTAACTCTGGTCCACAACGCCGTGATCAACGAGCAACTTTTTCAAGTTTTGATGCCCTTCTCGCTCTGCAATATCGACCATATTATTGCCTTCACTATCTTTGACTTCCAATAAGCGGGTAGGGTTAATTCCGAGACGAGGAAGTGCTTCCAATAGAATGCCGAGCATTGCCGTATCGCCACCCTTGCATGCTTTAAGTAATGCACTGTCCTTCGTTATCAAATTGAACGCTTCATCTCCGATGACTCCAAAAGTGGGGAAATGCTTGAAAACATTAGTAAGCGTCTCCTTCTGCCCCCTCAACAACGCGTGACCGATGGGTGTCAACCCGTTGGAGTCAAATTGCCCCAATAGATTTGTGAACTGACCCTTGCTCACGCCCAGTTTCGCCAAGCCTTCAAACAACAAATCCACAGCTTCAGCATGTCCAAAATTGAGCAT
>DATBUE010000238.1:0-3258 GCA_036516375.1 Noviherbaspirillum sp.
CGCCGAGGAGCGATGAGTGCCTCACTTGCCTCGCTCATTCCGCCTGCGGAAATGGAATTACATCCGCCTCCCGCACTTCCTCTTCCTGCTCTTCGTCATCGTTACTTTCCGCCCCCACCTTCTCCCGCAACGACACCGGCCACGCCTTCCCGAAAATCTCCGCCAGCGCGCCATTCACGATCCGGTCCTTCAGCGCATCCGTATCCATCATCAGATCCAGCAGCGGCCCCTCCATGATCATGTCGCCGCGGCGCTCCACGAAGCCGAGCTTCGCAAGCTGCCCGAGATTCATGTCCATGCGCGTCTTCTTGCCGAGCTTGTCGCCGAAATCCGCCAGCAGCGCGCGATAGGAAATCCCCATCGACGCATCTTCCGCGCGAGGCATCGGCTTGTCCTTGCCGAACATGTCTTCCTGGTCTTCCAGCGCGGCCTGGTGTGCCTGCTGGCGTTCGCGCTTGGGCAGGATGATCATGGCCCACAGCACCACCAGCAGCGCCACACCGTCGCGCGCGAGGCCGAGGTTGTTGTTCTGCCAGACTTCGCGCGCGCCGAAGATCTTCGGTTCGATTTCGCGCGTGAGGGCAAGCGTGACGTTGTCGGCGTAGACGTTGTCGACGAACTTCATGCCGCAAGCGGCAAGCCGTGCGTCCAATTCGGCGCGGAACAGTTCGTCGGTGAGTGCGCGCTTGACCAGCTTGTTTTCGCGGGCGAGGGTCTGATGCGTGAGCAGTTGCGCGATCAGGACTTGTGCATCGTCAGTCATTCTTGGTTTCCTGTTCGGTCTTGGCCGCCGTGTTGGCGATCGGGGTCAGGGTGGCGAGCGAGATCGCGGCGACGTGCGGGTCTTTCAGTTTCACCATGCCGTCCTTGGGGGCGAACTCCAGCGGCAGGCGCGCCATCGTGGCGGTGCCACCCTGCAGAGCGGCTTCGCTTTCGTCCCCAAGCAGCGGCAGGAGCGAGGCGCGGTAGGAAGCGACCGCGAAGGGTGCGGGCAGCAGGGTTTCGTGCACCTTGGCGGGGGCATCCGGCGTTGCCGCGAAGTTGGTGAGCTTGGTCAGCCAGTCTTCCAGCTCGGCCGGCATCTGGGTCGTTTCGCTCTGCGTGATGGTGGCGCTTTCGCCGGTTGGCAGGCCAGTGTTTTCGACGCTGCGCTTGTCGGCCAGCAGCTCGGTTTCCGCCACATCGATCATCTCGGAAGGCGTGATGAACATCGGCGTCACCGGCATGGCAACCGCGCCGCTGGCGAGACTGGCAAGGTCTTCGTGACGCATCAGCCAGGTCTTGATGTCCGTGGTGGTGAGACCGGATTGGCCGAGGTGCACGCGCTGGCGTTCGATCTGGTTGAGCGCGCGCGAGAACATGCCTTGCATGTTGAGCAGCGCGCTTTGCGCCAAGCCGATGGCTTGCGCCGCACGATGGGTGGCGCCGTCGGCTTCGGGATCGGTGGTGATGGCTTGCATGATCTGCGAACCTTTTTCCACCCAGTCGCAGGCGGTGTTCCACTTTTCCTGCGCGGCACGCAGGCGGAATTCGGAACCGGAGGCGATGGCGTCGCGGAATTCTTCGGTCAGGTCAACCATGCGCCCGAGCAGGTGGTGCAACTGGTCGGCCGTGACGCCACCGACCGCCTGGGCGCCAGCTACTTGGGAGAGCAGGAAACCCATGTCGGCTTCGCTCTTGTCTTCGTCCTGCGTGGTGAGGCCGATCAGGCCGTCGACCGCAGCCAGCACGTTGCGGGCGATGGGCGTGATTCGGTAGACGCTGTTGGCGGCGTCCCAATTCAGCAAATTGTGCGCGCGCAGGCGTGCCAGCACGGTTTCCAGGCTGTCCGGGTCGAGGTAGCCGAGCTTGGTGTTGATGTCGGCGCGGGTCAGGGCGCCGGCTTGCGCATCGGCCGCCAGCTCGCCCAGCACCAGCAGGCGCACCAATGCGCCGTCGCCGCCGCCATGGAAAAGGGCGGTAAAGGCTTGCAGGATGGGCTGGGCGCGTTTGAGCCGGAAAACCTGCTCGACGTCGTCCGGGGAGATCTGGGGTTTGAAGAAGGCCTGGAGGCTTGTCTGCTGATCATCATCCGGCTCGGGACCGGTCGCGGGGCTGAGATTTTGCATCGGCGTATTTTAAGGCAGTGCCCCCGGCTTACCACTGCCGGGAGGAAAAATCGCCGTGCTATGCTCGCCACAGTCTTGACTTTCTACTAGGAAATTTCTCGTTCTTTGGCTTGATGAGGTCCGTCATGCCGGTGTCTCGCGGGCGCGTGGCGACTCTGCTGATGCAGGCCGGTATCGGTCCCGGGAAACTTGCCCCCTGATGTGATTACATCTTCGCCCGCGCGCGATCCAGGGAGCGGCATAGTGCCTCCGTCCCCTCCACGATCCTCGGCCCCGGGCGGTTCAACAAACTGCCGTCTATCGTCAGCAAGTTCGCGCGCGCCACGGCCTTCATTCCTGTAAAGCGGCGCCAAGGCGCCAGCACATCCTGCTGCTCGCCGCCGCTGGCGATGATCACATCCGGGTTCGCTTTCACGACAGATTCCACGCTTACCGTCGGCGCAAGCTGCGACAGGTCTTCGAACACATTCCGCGCGCCGCACAGGCGCAATGCCTGCGAAACCATGTGCTCACCGTTAAGCGTCATCAGCGGCGTGCTCCAGATTTGATAGAAGACGGTAAGCGTGGGCCGGTTCGCATACTTCGTTTTCAGTGCTGCCAGCCGCGCGCGGAAATCGCCGGCCGCTGCCTTGCCTGCCTGTTCGGTTCTGGCGAGTACGCCCAGACGTTCCAGCGAGGCGGCGATGGTGTCGTAATCGCGCGGCTCGCTTTCGTAGACGGGAATGCCGAGCGCGCGCAAGCGTTGCACTTGTGGCGCCGAATTCCCGCTGCCCCAGGCGACGATCAGGTCCGGTTGCAGGGCGAGGATGCGTTCCAGGTCGAGCGCGGTGCCGCTGCCGACCGATGCGATGCGCGTGGCTTGTGCCGGGTAATCGCTGTGCTGGACCACGCCGACCACCTGCTTGCCGGCGCCGACCGCGAACAGCATTTCGGTCGCGTGCGGGGCGAGGCTGACGATGCGTTGCGCGGGCTTCGCAAGCTTTACCTGACGGCCGGCGTCATCAGTGACGGAGACGGCGGCGAAGCTTGCGGGGCAGAGGAGGAGGGCGGAGAAGAGAGCCAGAACCGACGCGCGCAGGGAGCGGCGTCTTACGGGATTGCGAGGTTCAGGTTTCTTCAAGGCTGTGCCGCTGCTTGGTTGGAAGATCGG
>DATBUE010000239.1:0-4037 GCA_036516375.1 Noviherbaspirillum sp.
CCCCTTTCAGGGGGAGGGCTAGGGTGGGGGTAGTGAGCTCGAACAACCATATGCGCGTATTGGAGGCCCATCCCATCCCAGCCTTCCACCTCGCCGCTTGCAAGCGGCTCGGATTCGCACGGCGCAAAGCATGCTTTGCGAAACCCCGCGCTCATCCCCCTGGCAGAAGGAAGGAACAAGGTAGCCGCAGCTCAAGCCACCTTCGCTTCCGACTCCAGAAAATCCTGCGCAAACCGCTGCAGCACGCCACCGGCTTCATAGATCGACACTTCCTCCGCCGTATCCAGCCTGCAGGTCACCGCCACCTCCATCCGCTCGCCGTTCCTGCGATGAATCACCAGCGTCAGTTCCGTACCCGGCGTGCGCTCGCCGATCACATCGAACACTTCGGTGCCGTCGATGGCCAGCGTCTTGCGATTGGTTCCCGGCTTGAATTCCAGCGGCAGCACGCCCATCCCGATCAGGTTCGTGCGGTGGATGCGCTCGAAACCTTCGGCGACGATCGCTTCCACGCCAGCCAGACGCACGCCCTTCGCGGCCCAATCGCGCGAGGAGCCCTGACCGTAATCCGCACCGGCAATCACGATCAGCGGCTGCTTGCGCTTCATGTAGGTTTCGATCGCTTCCCACATACGCGTGACCCGGCCTTCCGGCTCCACGCGCGCCAGAGACCCTTGTTTCAGCTGGCCGTCGAGGACTGCCATCTCGTTCTTCAGCGTCGGGTTGGCGAAGGTCGCGCGCATCGCCGTCAAGTGGTCGCCGCGATGCGTGGCGTAGGAATTGAAGTCTTCCTCGGGCAAGCCCATCTTCGCCAGGTATTCCCCGGCTGCACTGCTGGCCAAAATTGCGTTCGACGGCGACAGGTGATCGGTGGTGATGTTGTCGCCCAAGACCGCCAGCGGGCGCATGCCCTTGAGCAGGCGCGGATGCGCGGCAAGCGCGCCCATGCCTTCCTTGTCCCAGTACGGCGGACGGCGGATGTAGGTGCTCATCGGACGCCATTCGTACAGCGGGCTGACCTGGGTGCCGGCATCTTCCCTCTTCGCAAACATGGGCACATACACCTTGCGAAACTGCTCGGGCTTTACCGCCGCCCTGACCAGCGCATCGATTTCCTCGTCCGACGGCCACAGATCCTTAAGCGTGATCGGCTTGCCGCTGGCATCGACACCGAAGGCGTCGCGCTCGATATCGAAGCGGATCGTGCCGGCCAATGCATAGGCCACCACCAGCGGCGGCGAAGCGAGGAAGGCTTGCTTCGCATACGGGTGGATGCGCCCGTCGAAGTTGCGGTTGCCGGACAGGACCGCCGTCGCATACAGATCGCGCTCGATGATCTCCTGCTGGATGGCCGGATCGAGCGCGCCGGACATGCCGTTGCAGGTGGTACAGGCAAAGGCGACGATGCCGAAGCCGAGCTGTTCCAGCTCCGCCTTCAGACCGGCTTCTTCCAGATAGAGCTCCACCGCTTTCGAGCCGGGAGCGAGCGAGGTCTTGACCCAAGGCTTGCGTACCAGGCCAGCACGGTTCGCATTGCGTGCCAACAGGCCGGCGGCAATCACGTTGCGCGGGTTGCTGGTGTTGGTGCAGCTCGTGATCGCGGCGATGATCACCGCGCCGTCCGGCATCTGGCCCGGCACTTCCTGCCATCTGCCCGCAATGCCCTTGACTGCGAGGTCACTAGTCGCCAGCCGCGCATGCGGATTCGACGGGCCGGCCATGTTGCGCACCACCGAAGACAGGTCGAATCTCAGCACGCGTTCGTACACGGCATTCTTCAGCGTGTCGGACCACAGCCCGGCCTGCTTCGCATAGGTCTCGACCAGGCTCACCTGCTCGTCGCTACGCCCGGTCAGCCGCAAGTAGTCCAGCGTCTGCTGGTCGATGGAAAACATCGCCGCGGTGGCGCCGTATTCGGGTGCCATGTTGGAAATCGTCGCGCGGTCGCCGAGCGTGAGCCTGGAAGCGCCTTCGCCGTAAAACTCCAGGTAGGCACCGACGACCTTGGACTTGCGCAGGAATTCGGTCAGCGCCAGCACGATGTCGGTGGCCGTGATGCCAGGCTGGCGCTCGCCGCTCAGTTCGACACCGACGATCTCCGGCAGGCGCATCCACGAGGCGCGGCCCAGCATCACGTTCTCCGCTTCCAGCCCGCCGACACCGATGGCGATTACCCCGAGCGCATCGACATGCGGCGTATGACTGTCGGTGCCGACCAGCGTGTCGGGAAAGGCCACGCCATCCTGCGCATGAATCACCGGCGACATCTTCTCCAGATTGATCTGGTGCATGATCCCGTTCCCGGCCGGGATCACGTCGACATTCTTGAACGCCAGCCGCGTCCATTCGATGAAGTGGAAACGGTCCTCGTTGCGCCGATCCTCGATCTCGCGGTTCTTGCGAAAGGCATCCGGATCGAACCCGCCGCACTCCACGGCCAGCGAGTGGTCGACGATCAATTGCACCGGCACCACAGGATTGACCTTGGCTGGATCGCCACCGGCTTTCGCAATCGCATCGCGCAAGCCGGCGAGGTCGACCAGCGCGGTCTGGCCGAGGATGTCGTGGCACACCACACGTGTCGGGAACCACGGAAAGTCCAGCTCGCGCTTGCGTTCGATGAGTTGCTTCAGTGAGGCTGTGAGCATCGACGGCTCGCATCGGCGCACGAGGTTTTCGGCGAGTACGCGCGAGGTGTAAGGGAGCCTGTCCCATGCACCGGGCTGGATGGCTTCGACGGCTTCGCGGGCGTCGAAGTAATCGAGCGAGGTGCCGGGGAGGTTTTTGCGGTAGGCGGTGTTCATGGTTTTCGAAAATCAGGCTTGATCAGTACATGTGTTTCATTCAGGCGCAGCGCCTTGCATGTCGCTCCCGCGCAGGCGGGAGCCCGGTTCAGGCGTCAGCAGACCTGCATACACACGAGTTGGGTTCCCGCGTGCGCGGGAACGACATGTGGTCGTGTAGTACTTGGCGTATTCGTGCCCAGCCTTTTACTTCCGGTCCTTCAACGCCACAAACTTCAAATCCTCCGGCCCCACATAGTTCGCGCTCGGCCGGATGATCTTGTTGTCGATGCGCTGCTCGATGATGTGCGCGGCCCATCCTGAAGTGCGCGAGATCACGAACAGCGGCGTGAACATCGCGGTCGGTACGCCCATCATGTGATACGACACCGCGGAAAACCAATCAAGGTTCGGGAACATCTTCTTGATGTCCCACATCACGCTCTCCAGCCGCTCGGCGATATCGAACATCTTCATCGATCCCGCTTCCAGCGACAGCTTGCGCGCGACTTCCTTGATCACCTTGTTGCGCGGATCGGAAACCGTGTAGACCGGATGGCCGAAGCCGATCACGACTTCCTTGTTTTCCACACGGCGGCGAATGTCGGCCTCGGCCTCGTCCGGATTGTCGTAGCGTTTCTGGATTTCGAAGGCGACTTCGTTGGCGCCGCCGTGCTTGGGTCCACGCAGCGCGCCGATGGCGCCGGTGATGGCCGAGTACATGTCGGAGCCGGTGCCAGCGATCACGCGCCCGGTGAAGGTCGATGCGTTGAATTCATGCTCGGCGTACAGGATCAGCGAGGTGTGCATCGCCTTCTCCCACAGCGCCGACGGTTTCTTCCCGTGCAGCAGGTGCAGGAAGTGCGCACCGATCGAATCGTCATCGGTCTCGACTTCGATGCGGCGGCCGTTGTGGCTGTAGTGATACCAATACAAGAGCGCCGAACCGAGCGAAGCCATCAGGCGGTCCGCGATATCGCGCGCGCCGGGCGTGTTGTGATCATCCTTTTCCGGCAGTACGCAGCCGAGTGCCGACACGGCCGAGCGCATCACATCCATCGGATGCGCGGATGCCGGCAAGGCTTCGAGCACGGCCTTCACGTTCGCCGGCAGCCCGCGCAGAGCCTTCAGCTTGTCCTTGTAGGCGCGCAGTTCGGCCATGTTCGGCAACTTGCCGTGCACCAGCAGATGCGCGATCTCCTCGAACTCGCAGGTGTCGGCCACGTCCAGAATGTCGTAGCCGCGGTAGTGCAG
>DATBUE010000240.1:0-8747 GCA_036516375.1 Noviherbaspirillum sp.
CCAGCCGCTCGCCCGCTGCCGCCAGTTGCTGTTCCAGCGTCGTGCTGTGCACTTCTTCCATGCCCAGCCGGGCAAAGACGTTGTCATCCATGGCAGGTTCCTCGCGGACAGAGTAGAGAGGCTGAAAAAACAAACGCGGCCGTAGCCGCGTTACTGATTACGCACACGTGTACGTCAGGCACCTTCGGCGGCCAGCACCTGGGCGGTTGCCGAGGCGACGGCAGCGATGCGTCCCACATCGCGCAGTTGTTGCGCGGTCAGGCCGCTTTCCTTCAGTAGCTTGTAGTGCGACTGGATACAGAAGTGGCACTTGCCGATGATCGAGGACGCCAGCGCGTACAGTTCGAAGCGCTTGCGGTCCACGCCACCATGCGTGGCATAGGCATTCATGCGCAGTTCAGGACGCTGGGTCTTCAGGTCGTTGTCTTCGGCCATTTCGACGTACGGGTACCAGACATTGTTCATGCCCATCAGCGATGCTGCGGTCAACGCGGCATTGGTATCGGTTTCCGACAACTGGCCGGAGTTCTTCACGGCGTCGATCAGCGGCTTGCAGCGCAGGGAAAATGCGGCCGCGAGCAGGGCGCCGAGCGCATCGGCGGGCTCCAGGCTGGAACGCGCGACGACCGAATCCAGGTTCAGGCGAATATCTTTGGCGTAGTCGGGGATCTGCGACTTGAGCGCATTCAGGAATTCCATGGCATTTCCTTGATGGTTAAGGGCAAGGCGCGGGTCGTGGTCTCACGTGCGCCTTGCTCCGTCATCCCGACCTTCTCCGCGAGCGGGGAAGGGGCAGAGCGGTCTGCGCGGGACTTAGAGGGTCTGACCGCCGACTGCGCGGTTGCAGGGGCACAGCTCATCGGTCTGCAGACCGTCGAGAATACGCAGGACTTCTTCCGGGTTGCGGCCCACGTTCAGGTTGTTGACCGAAACGTGCTGGATCGTGTTGTCCGGATCGACGATGAAGGTCGCGCGCAGCGCAACGCCGGCTTCCTTCTCGCGCACGCCGAGCTGATCGACCAGCGAGCCGGTGGTGTCGGCGAACTGCCACTGGTTCAGACCCTTCAGGTCGGCGTGTTCACGACGCCATGCCAGCTTGACGAATTCGTTGTCGGTCGAGCCGCCCAGCACGACTGCGTCGCGGTCAGCGAAATCCTGATTCAGCTTGGCGAAGCCGACGATCTCGGTCGGGCACACGAAGGTGAAGTCCTTCGGGTAGAAATAGATGACCTTCCACTTTCCGGGGAAAGACTTCTCGGTGATCGTCTCGAAAGCCGACTGGCCGTTTTCTTCATGGGCATTGAAGCCGGGCTTGACGCCGGCAACGGTAAAGGCTTCGAGTTTATCGCCTACGGTTTTCATCTTTTATAGCTCCTTGTGTCGTTGTTGCGGGTTAGGACAGAGCGAAGGATAGCGAACTGCGGATCATTTGTGAAAGTGATTATCTTTATAGAGCGTATTGGCAGAAGCTATTCGCCTCAAGCTTGCACAAAGAAGCAGATGATGGCGCTGCTGCTCGACGCGCATTTGAGCACGCGCAAACGCGGGGCAGGCGCCGTGGAAGAGCAGGACATCCAAGAGCGGCGGAGACGCTGAACTGCGATGGTCGGCAAAAAAAGAAATGGGGCGGCCGTACTGCGCCGCCCCATCCCCCCTCCCGAAGAGGGTTGGCCGATACTAATTAATTAGCCGGGATAAGCCACGTTGTGATACAGCAGGCCGGAGACGCCAGCACCGCTGACGGGAGCTTGCGTGCCCACAGTGATCGGCGCATCCACCGTCACGGCCGTCCCAGTCGAGTTCTGCAGCGTGATGCCGGTCACGGCCATGCGCAGCGTGTAGCGACCTGCGGCGTTGGCGTTCGAAGCCGTTTCCAGGATGGCGCGCTGCTCGGCCGTTGCTGCGGCAAGGGCAGCATCCATGATGGCATCGAGGTTCACGACCAGGCCGAAGCTGTTCGGATCGCTGCCGTCAACCGGCGCGGAGGTGATGGTCACTGCGGTAGCCGGAATGTCGGCCGTGCTCACCAGCGCCGTTTCACCGGTGGCGGTGGTCACGCTGACGTATGCATTCGCATCGTCGGGGACGACCAGAGTCATGGCGCCGGTCGGGCCTACCGACAGCGTGGCCTTGTCGACCAGGAACTTGAATACCTGACCGTTCTCTACGTTGTCGAACTCAACGGCGACGCGCACGTTGCCGGATTGATCCAGCATTTCAGCTTGGCCGACACGCACGCCGAACGAGGCCAGCGGTGCGCTCGAGCCTGCGCCGCCTGCTTCCTGCGCATAGGCGCCGGTGGTGTTGAAAGTCGAGTAGCCGATCTGGTTCGCGTAAGCAGCGCCATTGAACAGCACGGTGTTGCCATGCATGATCATGTTGCCGCTGAAGGTGTGATCCGGAGTCGCGCCAGGATCCGTGCCCGGATCAGTGCCAGGATTGGTGCCCGGATCGGTACCAGGATCCGTACCCGGGTCAGTACCTTGATCATTGCCGGGCTGGGTCGGTACGTTGTCGACCGGTGCCGGATCGTCAGAGCCGCCGCCGCAAGCGGTCAAGACCAGGAGAACTGCCATTGTCAATGCTGCGTTCTTCAGTTTCATTTGATTTCCTCTCTTCGGGGGTTGAACGGGTTAGGTCCTGTTGCAGCAATCACAGCCAACTGTGTCGTTGCTGAGCCGTCAGATTAGGTCGATGACACACGGCTACAGTTGCGAGAAGTCATCCCGTTTCCTGTGCTCAGTTGCGTGTTCTCAATCGAGCATCGTGTTCGAGAAGAAAAGCATTTCCTGAAGAAAAAATTAAAAGTGAAAAGAAGAAATTTTCATGCAGTGAAGAAACGTTTTCCAAAGAGCGCGTGCGATCTTTGCATTACATGCTGTTGCATATTTAAGAAATAAGTAAGCCGGACCTGCGCTCTTCCTTAAGCGAGCACAACGCGCTTTCATAAAGCCAATGAAATGATTGCGGTCATCGATCTGCGTGAAGGAAACAATTGCACGCGACGCTTCTTCCCCAACTTTTTCATTGGAGTTCAGTTTGAAGCTCAATACTCTTCACTCCTGCAGCCCGCTGATTCTTTGTGCAGCAATGATGCTTGCGTCGTGTGGGGGATCCGGCGGGGGCGATCCGGTGCAACCGCCCGCGCAGAATCCCACGCCTACCGATCCAGGCACGCAGAATCCGCCGCCGACGACGAATCCCACCCCTAACGATCCGACTCCGAACGAACCGGCGCCGAACACCGATCCCTATGTGATCGAGTACTACGGCGATTCCACCATCTGGGGCTGGGCCAGCGGCACTAATGGTGGACGCGTGGCAACTCCGGCGCCCACCGCGTTCGCGAATGCCTTGCCGACCACGCCGCAAAACGTCGTGCGCAACGAGGGCGTCAGCGGCAGCACTTCCTGCGAATTGCTCGAGGGAGGCTATGGTTCCTATCCGACATGGAACAACCTGATGCAGTCCTCGGACGCGACACATGTGATCGTCAATCACGGCATCAACGATGAGAACGAATTGTCGGAAGAGCGTTATCGCTACTGCCTGACGCAAATCGCACAGATCGCACGCGCCAATGGCAAGAAAATCGTGTTCGAAACACCGAATCCGGTCGGGGACGACCGCCTGGTGACTTATGTGCAGATCATGCGTTCGGTGGCCGCAGCACAGGAACCTGATGTGCCGGTGATCGACCAGCATGCCTATCTGATGAATTACCTGAACGGGCGCTCGGTCGGTGAAATCGCACCGGACGGCGTGCATCCGAATCAAGAGACTTACATCATGAAAGGCGAGTACGCCGCACAGCGCTTCATGGAAATCTTCCCGCGTTGATTCGCAGCAGCAATGGCGTGCGCCGTCCCTGACCTGAGCCAAGTCGTGGCGACGCACGCTGTTCATACTGGGGCCGCGGTATTCACCCGAATGCCGGCGGTCACAAGTAAATTCTCAGGCCTATGATCCGATCACTTGAAGGAATGCGCGGCATCGCTGCGCTGATCGTTGCGCTGTATCACCTCGGCATCGGCGCGCAGTACAGCGCGCTGATCCGCAACGGTTACCTGTTCGTCGACCTGTTCTTCGTGCTGAGCGGCTTCATCATGTGTGCGGCCTATGCCTCGCGCCTGTCCGGCGCCGAGGACTTGCGCGTATTCCTGGTGCGGCGCATCGGACGCTTGTTTCCGCTGCTGGTATTTTCGACGCTGGTCTGGGTGCTGGGCACCAATGCCATCGTGCTGGCCAAGCGCGTGCTGGTGGATTACGGATACGCCGGTGCCCTAGCCAATCCGCAGGCATTGGAGTGGCTGGTTCCAAGCGCCAGCGAAGTGTTGTCCACGCTCACGCTCACGCACAGCCTGGGATTGTTCGACCGACTGATCCTGAATACGCCGAGCTGGAGCATTAGCGTCGAGTTCTATGCCTACGTTTTGTTCGCGGCCCTGTGTCTGGCATTGGCTGGACGCGCACGTCTGTTTGCTTTTGCGCTGGTCAGTGGCGTCGGCGCGCTGATCACGATCTGGGCATCAATCCAGGTGCACGCTTGTCTGGAGCAGAAGGGCTGTCTGTCGTTGACCTATGACTTCGGATTTGCCCGCGCTGTTTTTTCTTTCTTCCTCGGCGCGCTGTGCTGGCATGTCAGCAGGCATGTGAAGGCATCGGTTCCTGCCATGCAGTGGGTAGCGCTTGCCTTGCTGGTGCTGATCTTCATGCTGGTGGATGCCCACCCGGCGCTGGCCTTCGTCTTGCCGTTCGTCTTCGCCCTGCTGATCCTGTCAGTATGCAAGGACCAGGGCCCGCTGTCGGCAGCGCTGGCGCCGCGCCCGTTCCAGTTGCTCGGGCTGTGGTCCTACTCGATTTACCTGATGCACATGCCCTTGCTGCTGGTATTCGAAAACTTTGCGCGCCGGGTCGATAGTTTTGGCGGCGGCATTACCGTTGCGATCGCCTTCGTGGTGGTGCTGCTTGCGGTCTCGGCCTGGACCTATCGCTATGTCGAAGATCCAATGCGCGTCTGGTTCAACCGCCTGGCCACGCGCAGAAGCGTAGCCGTTACCCGTACTCCTGTTTGACATGCTCCGACGTCTTTATCTCTTGCTCGCTGCCGGTTTCGTGTTGCTCGCCGCATCGGGCGCCCAGGCTCGCAGCTACCTGGTCGATTATCACGGCGACTCCACCGTCTGGGGATTTGCCAGCGGCAGCAACGGCTTGCGCGTGGCGCGCCCGGCGCCTCAAGTATTTGCCGAATCCCTCGCTCCATACGCACGGGTCGAGGTGCGCAACCGCGGCGTCAATGGCGGAACTGCTTGCGCCTTGCTGAAAGGAGGCGAGCAGCGGCCGAGTTGGGAACAGCAGATGCGCGAGTCGAAGGCAGATTTCGTGATCCTCAACCACGGCATCAACGATCAATGGCAGTACGACTTGCCGACTTATCGGGATTGCCTGCGCCAGCTCGCGCGCGTGGCGAAATCGCACGCCAAGCAAGTCGTATTCGAGACACCCAATCCCACCCGCGACAGCGGCGCCGAGGGGCTCGATAGGTATGTCGAGGCCATGCGTGAAGTCGCGCGCCAGGAAGGGGTGGCGGTGATCGATCAGTACGTCTACCTGACCGGCTTGCTGAAGGGGCGCAACCCGACCGTCTTTGCACCGGACGGGCTGCATCCCGCTGATTCGGTGTACGTGCTCAAGGGGACATTCGCCGCGCAGGCATTCCGGCGCCTGTTCCGACTGTAGACGCCCCGGCCGACGTTTGCGACGCGTCGCTGCTGCACGTCCTCCAGCCCGCTGTTTCAACTGCTGAACTCCAGGCTCCATCGCCCTGCGCACTGTGCGGCGTTTGCAACGGTGTCCGCATCGACAACCCTAGGTGAATCGGGCATGATTGCCCATCGCACACATCCGGCCGTGTGCATTCCTGGAGCACTCGCGGTGGCACTTCAACAGTCGCAGACAACTGCCGACAGCAATCAAGATTCGGCCGAAGAAGCACGTCTCTCCGCCCGCGACAGGCTTCTGGAAAAAATCAGCGGCGTCACCGACCTTCCTGCGCTGGGCAGTTCAGTTTCGCGCGTGGTGCAAATGACCTCGTCCGACGATGAGGCGGTGCGCGACTTGGCCCACTTCATTCTTTCCGATGTCGCATTGACGCAGAAGATCCTGCGCATCGCCAATTCTGTTTCCTACCGTACCGCCTCCGGCACTCCGGTCACCACGATTTCCAAAGCCATCTTCCTGCTCGGATTCGAGAACGTGAAGACGTGCGCGCTGGCCATGCTGTTGGTCGAGCGCATGGCGGGCAAGCAGGCGCGGGCGGTGCGCGCGGAACTGGCGCATGCCTTGTGCGCGAGTATCGTCGCCCACGCGATGGTGCGACGCAGCCAGTTCAAGGACACCGAGGAGGCGGCGGTCGCCTCGCTATTCAAGAACATTGGCCGCGTATTGGTCGCCGCGCACGAACACGAAGCCTTTGCCGAAATCACGCGACTGGTCGAAGCAGGCAAGCACACGCCGGCGCAAGCTTCGCTGCAGGTGCTTGGGTGCAGCTTCGATGCGCTCGGGGAAGCGGTGCTGCGCGGCTGGAGCATCCCGGACAGCATTGTCCAGGCGCTGGTTCCGCCGCCCGCCGGCGTATTGAAGCCGGCCAGGAACAGGCAGGAATGGATGCAGCAGGTCGCTGCTTTCAGTTCAGCGGCCGCGCGCCTGATCCCCGGCATGAACGACCCCGGGCAGGAAGCGGCAATCAAGGCCGTGCTCACTCGTTTTGGAGGGGCGCTCGCGCTCGATCAAGGACGCTTGATGCAGTTGTTTGCGAATGCGGCGCAGGAGGCGCGCGTGCTGGCCAGGAATTCCGATTTGGCTATGCCGGAAGCGGAAGAGGAGGCGGCCCAGTCCGCGGCAGGTCCGGTGTCGGGCGCAGGCGCACGCGGCTCAGCAGAGGATGCGGATGCGACTGCAGCCCTGCTCGGTGAATTCCTGCTCGAGAGCGTTGACGATGCAGCAGCCCTGCAGATCCAGGCGCGCCACGCAAGCGGAAAGCCAGTCAATGCACGCGACTTGCTGGTGGCCGGCGTGCAGGACGTGACGCAGATGATGTCGTCCGGGAAGTGCAAGGTCAACGACTTGATCCTGCTGGTGCTGGAGACTTTGTATTCGAGCATGGGCTTCCGCTTTGCGACGGTATGCCTGAAGGACGTGCAATCCGGTCAATACCGCGCGCGCATCGCCCTGGGTGAAAAGCGCGACGCACGGCAGGCGGCATTTACCTTCTCCTCGGCCTCCGCGCGCGACCTGTTCCATCTGGCGCTGGAAAACGACGCCGACCTGATGATTTCCGAAGCGGCAGTGCCGAAGATACGCGAGCTGCTGCCGGCATGGCACCGTGTACTGCTGCCCGATGCCCGCAGCTTCATTGTGCTGCCGCTGGTGGTGCAGAAAAGGCAGCTCGGCCTGTTCTATGCGGACCGCGCGGAGCCGGCACCAGAAGGCGTACCGCCGGACGAGACGGCCCTGATCAAGACCCTGAAGGGACAGGTGCTCGCTGCACTGAACCCGCGTTAGCAGGCTGTTGAAAAACTCCTGCGCAGGCCGATCTCGGGAGCTGCGGTGCTCTGCTTGCCATCCGTACGCATACGCTCCTCGTCCCCGATCCCGGCCTGCTCGCTACGTTTTTCAACAGCCAGTTTTAAAGGGTGAAGAAGATGGCAGCGGCGGCCACCAGTGTGACCGAGACCAGCAGTGGCCAGCGCGCGGTGCGAGAGACGGATGGCGCGGGCGCGGCAGTGGATGCGCTTGGCCTGGCATCGCGCGTCGGCGTTTCGGCGCCGCTTTCTTCCGCGGGCGCGTTGCGACGCCGGCGCTCGCTGCGTTCACGCAGCAAGTAGCGCTTGAGGTCGAGAGCCATCTGCTGCCCATTCTGGTAGCGCTTTTCCGGCCGCTTGCTGATCGCCTTCATCACGATCTGCGCCAGTATCGGTGGAACTTCCGGTGCCACTTCCGACAAGGAGGCGGGCGCCTTGAATGCGATCTGGTGCAGCAGGCGGTCCGGGTCTTTCTCTTCGAAAGGCTTGCGACCGGCCAGCATTTCGTACAGCACCACGCCCAGGGCATAAATGTCGGAGCGCTCATCGGCCGGTTTTCCCTGGGCCTGTTCCGGCGACATGTAGTACGGCGTACCCAACGCGCTGTTGGGCCGGAACATCGTGTAGTCACTGTGCTCGGACTCGTCCCACTCGCCCATGCGGTTCGGTGCACGCGCAATGCCGAAGTCCATCAGCTTCGGCTGGTTGTCGCCCACCACGAAGATGTTCGAGGGCTTCACGTCGCGATGCACGACCTTGAGCTTGTGCGCATGGTCCAGGGCGTCGGCCAGTTTCCAGCCGATCGACGCCGCATCCTCGGGCTTGAAGCGCTGCGCACCGGCGAGGATGCGATCCAATTCGCGTCCCTGCAGGTATTCCATGGCGATGAAAGGCGTATTGCCTTCGCCGGAGGCGTCGTGGATGGTGACGATGTGCGGATGATTGAGTCGGCCCACGGCACGCGCTTCATTGATCAGCAAAGTGGTGCGACGGTTGCGTTCAGCGCCGGAAAGTTGTGCGTGGAGCGTCTTGAGCGCCACGTCGCGGCCGATCACCGGATCGTGCGCCAGATAGACGCAGCCGATACTGCCACGCCCCAGCTCACGGGTGATGTAGAAGCGCCCGATGCGGGTGAGAGCGGGTTGGCCTGAAGCTTTTTCCAGG
>DATBUE010000241.1:0-7139 GCA_036516375.1 Noviherbaspirillum sp.
GACCATGAACTGCTCAGGACAATCCGAGATCGCCGGAATCTTGTAGGTCGAGGGCGCGTGCGTCATCAGCTTGCCGGCCGGGTTCCACCACAGTTCCTCGGTGGTCAGCCAGCCCATGCCCTGGATGAAGGCGCCTTCCACTTGGCCGATGTCGATGGCCGGGTTCAGCGATTGGCCGGCGTCGTACAGCGCATCGGCGCGCAGCAGCTTCCATTCGCCGGTCAGCGTGTCGACGATCACTTCGGCCACCGCCGCGCCATAGGCGAAATAGAAGAACGGGCTGCCGGTCATGGTCGCCGCATCCCAGGACAGCCCCGGCGTGGCGTAGTAGCCGTCGGACCAGAGTTGCACGCGCGCGTTGTAGGCGCGGCGCACGATCATCGGGAAGGGTTCGGCCGCATCGCCGATCCAGACCTGGTTGTTCGCGAAGCGGATCGTGGCCGAGTCGACCTGGAAGGTCTCGGCGCAGAAGGCAGCCAGGCGTCCGCGGATCTGACGCGCGGCATCCTGCGCCGCCTTGCCGTTCAGGTCGGCGCCGGTGGAAGCGGCGGTGGCCGAGGTGTTCGCGACCTTGCTGGTGTCGGTGGCGGAGACGCGCACGTGTTCCAGGTCCAGACCGAGTTCATGCGCGACCACCTGTGCGACCTTGGTATTGACCCCTTGGCCCATCTCGGTGCCGCCATGGTTGACCAGCACCGAGCCATCCACATACACGTGTACCAATGCGCCGGCCTGGTTCAGATGCGAAAGGTTGAAGGCGATGCCGAACTTCACCGGCGTGAGCGCGATGCCTTTCTTCAGCACCGGGCTCGTCGCATTGAAGGCGCGTGTCGCGGCGCAGCGCGCGCGGTAGTCGCTGTCAGCTTCCAGTTCGGCCACCAGTTCGTGGATCACGTTGTCCGCGACCTTCTGGCCGTACTGCGTGACGTTGCGGCCTTCGGCATCGTTGCGGCCATAGAAATTCAGCTTGCGCACGTCGAGCGGATCGCGTCCGAGCTTGCGCGCGATGCTGTCGATCACGTATTCGATAGCAATCGCGCCTTGCGGCCCGCCGAAGCCGCGAAAGGCCGTGTTCGATTGCGTATTCGTCTTGCCGCACAGCGCGAGGATGTCCACGTCCGACAGGTAATAGGCATTGTCGAAGTGGCAGACCGCGCGCGTGGCGACCGGGCCGGACAAATCGGCCGAATAGCCGGCGCGCAGCGTCATCTCGACCTTGGCTGCGAGGATGCGGCCTTCGTCGTCATAGCCGATTTCGTATTCATACGCGAAGCAATGCCGCTTGCCGGTGACCAGCATGTCGTCGTCGCGGTCGGCACGCAGCTTGACCGGGCGCTGCAGCTTGAAGGCGGCGAGCGATGCGGCCGCCGCCCAGATGGCCGATTGCGATTCCTTGCCGCCGAAGCCACCGCCCATGCGCCGGCATTCGACCACTACATGATGCGAATGCAGTCCGAGCGCGTGCGCGACCACGTGCTGCATTTCGGACGGATGCTGGGTCGAGCACCAGACGTGCATGCCACGGTCTTCCTTCGGCACCGCATAGGAAATCTGGCCTTCGAGGTAGAACTGTTCCTGCCCGCCGACCTTGAGCTCGCCCTGCAGCCTGTGCGGTGCGGCTTCGAAGGCGCGCTTGAAGTCGCCGCGCTGCAGGTGCATAGGCGGCAGCACCAGCGAGTTCGCCTGCCTGGCCTGCTGCGGCGTGAGGATCGCGGGTAATTCTTCGTAATCGATCCTGGCCATACGCGCAGCACGGCGTGCATGGTCGTGACTGTCGGCCACCACCAGGAAAATCGGCTGACCCAGGTATTGCACGAGGCCGTCGGCCAGGATCGGGTCATCGTGAATGATGGGGCCGCAATCGTTGGTGCCGGGAATGTCGCTTGCCGTGTAGACCGCGACCACGCCGGGCGCGGCACGTACGACCGACAGATCCATTCCACTGATACGCGCATGCGCCTTTTGCGACAGGCCGAAGGCTGCATGCAGCGTGCCTTGCAGTTCCGGGATGTCGTCGGTGTAGATCGCTTCCCCGAGCACGTGCAGCACTGCCGATTCGTGCGGATGCGGCTTGCCGACTTCGGCCCAAGGTTCGGTCAGGAAAACTTCGCTTTGCGTGTTCATCCTTGCTCCCCGGACGCGAAGGCATTCAGGGAGGCGACAGGCAGCGGGGCATCCGGGCGCGTCTCCAGCCAGAAGCGGCGCAGCAGGTTTTGCGCAGCCTTCAACCGGTAGCCGCTGCTGGCACGCATGTCGGTCAGCGGGGCGTAATCCTTTTCCAGAGCAGTCATCGCAGCATTCAGCGTCGTTTCATTCCACTCGTGCCCGGTCAGCGCCGCTTCCGCCTTCGGCGCACGGCGCGAGGTAGCCGCCACGCCGCCGAAGGCGATGCGCGCCTCGCGTACCGTGCGCCCGTCCAGCTTCACGGCAAACGCCGCGCACACCGCCGAGATGTCCTGATCGAAGCGCTTGGCCAGCTTGTAGCTGCGCAACTGCACGTCGGCGGCAGGCAGCGGCACGCGTACCGCTTCGACGAATTCCTGCGGCTGCATATCCTTCTTCTGGTAATCGAGATAAAAATCTTCCAGCGCCAGTACACGCCGTCCGGCCACGCTGCGCAGCACGATCTCGCTGCCGGCGGCGATCAGCCAAGGTGCGGAATCGCCGATCGGCGAGCCGTTGGCGAGGTTGCCGACCAGGGTGCCGGTATTGCGGATCGGCAGCGAGGCGAAGCGTTGCCAGAGTTCGCGCAGTTGCGGGTAATGGCGGGTCAGCGCTGCATAGGCATCGTCGAGCGTGACGGCGGCGCCGATCTCGATCATGCCGTCGGCCTCGCTGATCTGCTGCAGCTCCGTAACCTGGTTCAGGTAAATGATGTCGCCCAGGTCGCGCATCTGCTTGTTGACCCACAGCCCGACATCGGTCGAGCCCGACAGCAGGGTGGCCTGCGGCAGTTGCGCGCGCAGTGCGATCAAGTGTTCCAGCATGCGCGGCGTGTGGAAGGTGCGGCCATTGTGGGCATAGCTGAAGCACTCCTCGCGCTGGATGTTGCGCAGGGTGTCCGCCAGCGCCGTTTCGTCAAAGCTCTGCGCCGGCAGTTCCTGCATGCGCTGCGCCGCGTCGATGATCGAACGGTAACCGGTGCAGCGGCACAGGTTGCCGGACAGGGCTTCGTTGATCTCCTCTCGGCTCGACTTCTTACCCTGCTGTTTCAGATAGAGCGCCCATAGCGACATCACGAAGCCAGGCGTGCAGAAGCCGCATTGCGAACCGTGGCATTCGACCATCGCCTGCTGCACAGGATGCAAGGCGCCATCGGCCTGCTTCAGGTCTTCCACCGTGAACAAGGCCTTGCCGTCGAGCGTAGGCAGGAACTGGATGCAGGCATTCACCGCCTTCATCACCACGCGCTCACCCTTGAGTTCGCCGATCACGACGGTGCAGGCGCCGCAATCGCCTTCGGCGCAACCTTCCTTGCTGCCGGTGCAATGATGCTGTTCGCGCACCTGCTGCAGGACGGTCCGCGTCGGTTCGGCATCGCTCACGCTGTGGACCTGGCCCCGGTAGAAATAACGGACGGGATCGGACATGGCTGCTCCCCAATCAGACCGGCCCACTGTAGCACCCGGGTTCGCAAGCGCCATATGGCAGCGTCAATGTTGGCTATCCGGAGATGCAATAGTGGAAAGTCGGGCGGCGAGGAAGGGCAGGGCGAATCCGCTCTATGATCGCCAGTCATGGCCATGCACAACAACAAGGAGGGCAGGATGGGCAAGCTGAGCACGCATGTACTGGATGTTACGCAGGGCAAGCCGGGTGCCGGGGTCGTCGTCGAGCTGTACCGGATCGAGGCCGGGACACGCACGCTGTTGCGCCGAGTCGTGACCAACAGCGACGGTCGCTGCGATGCACCGCTGCTGCAGGGTGAGGACATGCAGCCTGGGAACTACGAGCTGGTGTTTGCCGCCGGGGACTACTTTGCCGAGCACGGTTTCGTGCAGCCGCAACCCCGCTTCATCGACCGCGTCACCATTGCCTTCGGCATTGCCGACACGGCCCAGGATTACCACGTGCCACTGGTGGTCTCACCGTGGTCCTACTCCACATATCGGGGTAGTTAAGGCTACGCTCCTCAGAGAGGATTCGCCCTGACCGGCACAGTCGAGGCCGAGGCGGATTGCTCGTGGAACAAGGGGCTCGCCGAGAGGCGCGGCGACGCGACATGGCCGGAGCCATGGCAAGGAGCCGTAACGCCGGGCCGTGGGCAATCCGTCCGGCATCGGCGAGCTGGTCAGGGCGAATCGCTCTAATGACCTGCCATGCACAGGCGCAAGCAGGACGGGGGCGCGTGCAATGGTGCAACACCACGTCCAAGCACACTCTCGGTTGACGTAAAATCCGCGCTCACTCTATAGTCCTCGTTCATGATTTCCGACATCCATCAACTTGCCGACCGCATCGCGCAACTAGCCGAATTGGCGCAGGCGCTGCGTCGGGAAAACGCCGAACTGCGCGGAGCGTTGGCCAGCGCGGCGGCTGAGAAGGCGGAGCTGTCCGCCCGCATCGACGAAGCGCACGCCCGTGTCTCGGCACTGCTTGACCGCTTGCCCGCAGCGGAAGCCGGAAGGGAGGCTGCATGATCCAGATCGATGTGTCGATCATGGGCACGCCTTACAAGCTTGCCTGCCGCGAGGGCGAAGAGGCGGCGCTGCGCGAAGCGGTGAAGTATCTGGACGAGCGCATGTGCGTGATTCGCGATGCCGGCAAGATCAAGGGCAACGACAGGATCGCGGTGATGGCAGCACTGGGCATCGCTGCGGAACTGTTGTCGACCAAGGCCGAGGATGGTCCGTTTGCCGGCATGGCACTATCAGAAATCAGGCAGAAAATTTCGCTGATGCATGAAGTCATTGACAACGCTCTTGCTCCTCAGGAAAACCTCTTCTGATTCTCAAAAAATTACACTTCGCCGCGTTGACACCCAAGTCGATTCGAGTACACTAAAGCCTCCTGCCGTGTTCGCGATTGCCATATATTCCTTGAACCATTCACGTGCATAGGTCGCGGAATTTTGTTCGATGGGCGAGCTTCGTCGCTAGTCCGATGAACCCGAAATTGAACTAACTGCGACCACCTTGAACCGTAAGGTTCGGGATGCCGGCAAGGACGGCACAGGCGGGGCTGAATGACCGGGCGGCTGCATGAAAATGCAGCCGCTTTTTTTATGCGCGTTTTTGTCGCCGATGCGTGGCAGGAGGACGGATGCAGTACTGGCTGATGAAATCTGAGCCGGACGTGGTGAGCATCGACGATGCGCTGGCCGCGCCGCATCAAACCGTGCCCTGGACTGGCGTGCGCAATTACCAGGCGCGCAATTTCATGCGCGATGCGATGCAGGTGGGTGACGGCGTGTTGTTTTATCACTCCAGTTGTGCCGAACCCGGCATCGCCGGGATTGCCGAAGTTGCGAGCACACCGTATCCCGATCCCACCCAGTTCGATCCGACCTGCAAATACTTCGACCCGAAGTCGCAGCCGGATGAGCCGCGTTGGATGTTGGTGGACGTGCGCGCTCTGCGCAAGACGCGGCTACTGTCCCTGCCCGAGCTGCGCGCCATCCCTGAGTTGGGCGAGATGCAGGTTCTAAAACGCGGCAATCGTCTCTCGATCACCCGCATTACGCCTGCCGAGTGGCGTTGTATCATCGCGCGTCTTTCCTGATTTCCTTTCCACATGGATTTTTCCCTGATCGTTGCGCTGCTGGCGCTTGGCGCAGCGACCGGCTTTGCCGCGGGCCTGCTCGGTATCGGCGGCGGCATGCTGTTGGTGCCCTTCATGACCATGCTGATGAGCGCGCAGGGCTTTGACAGCGAATACATCGTGCACATGGCGATTGCGACTTCGCTGGCGACCAGCATGTTCACCCCGATTTCCTCGGTGCGCGCGCATCACAAGCGCGGCGCCGTGCTGTGGCCGGTGGTGAAACTGTTCGCGCCCGGCATTTTGCTTGGCTCCTGGATCGGGCCGTGGATAGGCGCGCAAATGGAGGCTTCCGCGCTGGCCCTGTTCTTTGCCGTGTTCGTCGCTTTTTCCGCGACCCAGATGCTGCTCGACCGCAAGCCTGCGCCTACTCGCCAGTTGCCCCCGGCGCCCGGCATGTTCGGCGCGGGCGGCGTGATTGGCCTGCTGTCCGGCCTGGTAGGAGCGGGCGGCGGTTTCGTCTCGGTACCGTTCATGACCTGGTGCAACGTGACCATTCACAACGCGGTGGCCACGAGTGCCGCGCTTGGATTTCCGATTGCGCTTGCGGGGACGCTCTCGAATATCTACAACGGGGCGCAGGTGCCCGGTCTGCCGGCGGGCTCGCTCGGTTTCGTCTATCTGCCCGCGCTGCTCGTGATTGCGTTGGCCAGCGTGAGCACCGCACCACTTGGCGCGAAGACTGCGCACAGCCTGCCGGTGAAGACGCTGAAGAAGGTGTTTGCGCTGGTGTTGTATGCGCTGGCCGCCTACATGCTCTACAAGGCGCTGCAGTAGACCTCAGTCTGACGCCGCCTGCGCAAAGCGCTCGCGCAGCAAATTCTTCTGCACCTTGCCCATGGTGTTGCGCGGCAGTTCGTCGATGAAGTACGTCCGTTTTGGAACCTTGAAGTTGGCGATGCGCGTCTTCAGCGCGGTAATGATCGCGTCTTCGTCGAGACGGGCGTTCTGCTTCGGCACGATCACCGCCGTGACCGCTTCGCCGAAATCGGGATCCGGCACGCCGATCACCGCCGATTCCAGCACACCGTCCAGTTCATCGATGACGGCTTCGATTTCCTTCGGATAGACGTTGTAGCCGCCCGTGATGATCAAGTCCTTGCTGCGGCCGACGATGGAAAGATAGCCATCGCTATCGAAGCGGCCGACATCCCCGGTCCTGAAGAATCCGTCCAGCGTGAATTCTTCGGCCGTCTTTTCCGGCATGCGCCAGTAACCCTTGAATACGTTCGGCCCGCGCACCTGGATATCGCCGATCTCGCCGGCCGGGCAAGGGCGACCGCTGCCGTCGACCACGCGCACCTCCACGTCGGGCAACGGCAAGCCGACTGTGCCCGCCCGCCGTTCGCCCTCGTAGGGGTTCGATACCAGCATCGCGG
>DATBUE010000242.1:0-2053 GCA_036516375.1 Noviherbaspirillum sp.
CGGCATCGGCGAGCTGGTCAGGGCGAATCCGCTCTAGCGGCGTGCGGCGTTGGCCTCGATGGCTTCCACTTCCACCTGCACATGCTGCGCGCGTCCCGCCTTGAAACCGACTGCCGCTGCGCCTGCTCCAACAAAAACAAAGAACACCGCCGCCACATCCCAGCCGCCGCTGATGTCGCGCGTGATACCGGCCACGAGCGGCCCAAGTGCCGCGAGCAGGTAACCCACCAGTTGCGTCATGCCGGAAAGTGGTGCAACCACCGCCGCACTCGGCGAGCGCAGCACCACCAGCATCATCGCGATGCTGAAGCTGCCACCCTGGGCCAAGCCGAGCACGATGGCCCACGTCCAGATGTGCCGGGCCGGCGCATACATGCAGCCCAGCAAGCCAATAACGGTAGCCATATTCACCACCATCGCGACCACGCGCTGATCCTTGCCGCGCGTGGCCAGCCACGGCGCAGCAAGGGCGGTTCCAAGCTGGGCCACGATGGAGAGCGACAGTGCCGCACCCGCCTCGGCCGGTGTGAAGCCGCGATCGATCAGGATGGTCGGCAGCCAGCCGAACACGCAATACGCCAGCACCGATTGCAAACCCATGAGCAGCGCCACTTGCCAAGCCAAGGCGCTGGAGCGCAAGCCGCGCACGCGGTAACGCACCGGCGCCGCATGCGAAGCCTCGCCCCGGGTGGCCACCGCCCATACGGCTGCAGCCACTAGGGCTGGCAACGCCCACAAGGCCAGCGTGGTACGCCAGTCGTCGCCGGTCAGTTCCAGCACGGGTACCGCGCTGCCTGCCGCAAGTGCCGCACCGAGGCACAGCGTCATCGTGTACAGCCCGGTCATGAAACCCACGCTGTGAGGAAAATCGCGCTTGATGATTCCCGGCAGCAGCACCATCACTACACCGATGCTGGCGCCGACGAAGAAAGTGCCGATGAACAGCCCCGGCAAGCCGAAGAACACGCGCAGCAGTATGCTCGCCACCAGCACGACGACGCCGGCGAGCACGATGCGTTCTATCGTGAAGCGCCGCGCCAGCCAGGCGCCGAGCGGCGCGATGATTCCGAAGCAGACCACAGGCAGCGTGATCAAGCCGCCGGCACCGGCGGCGGACAGGCCGGTCTCGCCGCGTATGGCGGCGAGCAAGGGGCCGACACTGGTCAGGGCAGGGCGCAGGTTCAGGGCAACGAGCACCAGCGCGACGGCCAGCAGCAGCCGGGAAGAGAGTTCCTGGAAAGCGGGGGATTTGTTGGGCGAATTCATGCCCGCCATTTTCGGGGAAGTCGGCGATGCCCGCAGGCGGCCGTCGAAAGCGCGCGTATTGGATGTCTGAGTGGACCTTGCACTACGCTCGTAATGCGCAAGAGCGCGGCCTTGCTCCGGCTCGCAATTTGCTAAGTACCCCCGCAAAATAAATTGTGAGATGGGTGGGGCTTGGGGCGGATGCGATGCAAGGCGCCCGGCTCGCCGCAGTGCGGGCACTACAAGAGACGGGCAACGCAGCAGCGCGCCGGCCAAAGCCGCAACCATCCACAATTTGTTTTGCGGGGGTACTTAGGCTGCCAGCGGAACGCCCGACGCGTTCTTGTTTGCATGAAGAATTCAGCACTGGATATGGACAAGAATTTTCCCGACCAAGAAACCGCCGATATGCAGGCGAATACCGTTTCTGCCCCGAATGCCGAGCAGCAAGCCGCCGCACTCGGCGCCGAACTGATCAAGCGTGATGGCCGCGTGATGCTGTGCTTTGCAGGCCTTGCGGAAGCGGGCGCGCATACGGTTCCCTACGATCTGGTGCCCACGACCGGTGTGCTTGCCAAGGCTGGCAAGTGGCGCAACATGGCACCGGCCGCGCAGGTGCAACTGGTGGCAGAGCGCGCCGCACCCGCCATCCGCAAGGCCTTGCACGAGCAGGTGCTTCGCTTTGCCACCTCGCTGATTGAGCGTGCGGAGGAGGCAGGGCTCGACCCGGCGGTCTTCCTGCAAGCGCTCGCGCAGCGCGAGGTAGCCGTCCCGGTCGAGCAGGTGTTCGAACGCATCCATCAACGTC
>DATBUE010000243.1:0-2310 GCA_036516375.1 Noviherbaspirillum sp.
AAGGAACAAAAATGACGAGCCCGGAGAACGCCTCCTGGTCCGTGCGGGATTGCGGAAGATCAGAAGAATCAGGCGAGATTGAGGCTGGCCAGTATGCGCATGCGCTCGATTTCCTTGGGGGCGAGGCGGCGCAGCAGGCGCGAATGCGCCAGACGGCGCAGCAGCGGCAGGCCGCGTTGCAAGGCTAGACGGGCCTCGGCGGGAGCGCCGCTGACATAGGCGCGGGCGATGCCGGGCAGGGCGCCCGCATCGCGCGTGCGGGCGATGCTGGTAAAGAAAAGCGCGGCGTCGAAGGCTTGCAGCAAGGGCAGCGGCAGCCGTTCGTCCAGCGCGGTTTCGAAATCGATGCGGCCCAGCCGGCCATCGGCGGTACGCACGACATTGCGCGCCTGCGCGGCACCGTGCCACTGGCCTGCGGTGTGGAACGCGGCCAGTTCGCGCGCGGCTTCCAGCAGCCAGGCCGTGCGCACGTCGGCATCCTCTTCCGAGGACAGCAAGGCGACCAGCGTGGGACCTACGTCTTCGGTGACAAACACCTTTTCCTCGGCCGCCAGCACGCGCGGCACGTTCCAGCCCTGCGCCTGCATGGCGCGCAGGCGTTGTACCTCGACCGGCACATCGCTTTCGTAACGCCTCGGCGTGAAAGCGCTGCCTGGTGCGAGCCAGCGCCGGATCAGGGGCGTCAGTCCCAGCAGCACGCGCTCATGCGTGCGCAGGGGCATGCGCAGCTTGCCGTAGGCGGGCCGGCCTTGCCAGACGATGGCGCGTACCGGCGTGCGCATGTCGAGCAGGGCGCGCAAGGCGCCCAGGCTGTCGATGGCGGGACGGGAGGGGGAAGTCATGCTCATAAAAAAAGCGCTTCGGATGAAGCGCTTTTCGGCGGGTTCCGGCAGTTACTGGATTTTTGCCTTCTTGCGCAGCTCTTCCTGGAAGGCTTGCAGTTTCTGCTGCTGGAGCGACTCGGCGATCTGCGGCTTGACTTCTTCCAGGGCCGGCAGTTGCGCGTCGCGCACGTCTTCGAGCTTGATCACGTGATAGCCGTACTGGGTCTTGACTGGGGTCTCGGTGACTTCGCCCTTCTTCAGCGACGTCATGGCGTCCGAGAATTCCTTGACGAAGGCATTCGGCGGAGCCCAGTCGAGGTCGCCGCCATTGGCAGCCGAGCCCGGATCCTTCGATTGCTTGGCCAGTTCCTCGAACTTGGCACCCTTCTTCAGCTTGGCGATGATGTCCTTGGCCTGATCTTCGGTCTCGACCAGGATGTGGCGCGCGTGGTATTCCTTCTCGGCGGACTGGGCCTTGAACTTGTCGTACTCGGCCTTGATCTCGGCGTCGCTCACCGGGCTCTTCGCCAATACGTCCTGCACCAGGGCGCGGATCGCGATCGACTGGCGCGCGATCTCGAATTGGTTCTTCACATCGGGATCGTTCAACACACCGCGACGGGCGGCTTCCTGCATCAGGATTTCACGGTTCACCAGTTCGTCACGCACCATCTTGCGCAGTTCCGGCGATTCCTGCTGGCCCTGTGCCTTCAGTTGCTTGATCATCGTGTCGGCGCGGCTGGAGGGGATAGGCTTGCCGTTGACCACGGCCAGGTTTTGCGCCATGGCAGGCAAGGCGAGCGCGGCGACGAGTGCAAGCGCCAGGCGGGCAGGTTGTACGAAGCTCATGTGGATTCCTGTTCTTGGTTTGAGTGGGAAATATTTCAGGCCAGCCCTGTTGGCGGGCTGAGTCAAAAGATCCGGAAGATCGGGGATTCAGCGATTCAGCTCGGAGGGGGCCACGGCGCTGATGTTGAGAGCGTGAATTTCGTCTTGCATCATGTCGCGCAGCGCATCATACACCAGCCGATGACGGGCCAAACGGCCCAAACCTTCGAAGCTGGCAGAGACCAGATGCACCCGATAATGACCGGCACCACCAGCAGCGCCGGCATGGCCGACGTGCAGATGCGAATCGTCGTCGAGTCGACATTCGAGCGGTTGGAAAGTTGCAATAAGTTGCGCACGCATGCGCTCGATGCGCTCGCTCATTGCGGGTCCTTGATGTATTTCGACAGCAGCAGGCTTTGTCCGATGATGAAGGCCACCATCAGGCCGGTGAAGCCGAACAGCTTGAAATTGACCCAGGTGCTTTGCGAGAAGCTGTAGGCCACGTAGAGGTTGACCAGGCCCATCGCGGTGAAGAAGGCGGCCCAGGAAAGATTGAGCCTGTGCCACACATTGGCGGGCAATTCGATCTGCTTTTCCATCATCTGGCGGATCAGGTTCTTGCGGAACAGGATCTGTGCGCCGAGCAGCACGGCGG
>DATBUE010000244.1:0-7482 GCA_036516375.1 Noviherbaspirillum sp.
CTGTATGCGGCCGCGACCGCCATTCTCTCGATCGGTGCCGGGGATAGCGCCGCAGCTTTCACCGCTGCGACGCCGAACGACTTGGCCATCCCGCCCCACATCCAAGGCATGCAAAGGCGCGAAGGAGCAAACGCAACATGAACGAGCAGGACGCCTGGCAAGGCGCGCGCAACATCCTGTGCATCCGCCTCGATTACCTGGGCGATGTGCTGATGACCACTCCAGCCATGCGCGCGCTGAAGGCCACGCCCGCGCATCGCATCACGCTGCTGACCTCGCCCGGCGGCGCGGCGGTGGTTCCTTACCTGCCCGAGATCGACGACACCATCGTCTACGCCGCGCCCTGGCTCAAGCACGGCGGGCCGGCCGATCCCGCAGCTGACCTGGCGATGATCGAAACCCTGCGCAGCCGCAGCTTCGATGCGGCCGTGATCTTCACCGTCTACAGCCAGAATCCGCAACCGGCCGCGCTGCTGTGCCACCTTGCCGGCATTCCGCTGCGCCTGGCGCATTGCCGCGAGAATCCGTACCGGCTGCTCACGCACTGGGTGCGTGAAACCGAACCGGAGCAGCAGGTGCGCCACGAAGTGCGGCGCCAGCTCGACCTCGTGGCCACCGTGGGCGCGCACTGCGAGGACGAGCGCATGTCGTTCAAGGTGAAGGCCGAAGACGCAGCGAGCGTGCAGGCGCTGCTGGCCGAGCGCGGCATCGGCGAGCGCTTCATCGTGCTGCATCCCGGCGCCAGCGCCGCCTCGCGCCGCTATCCGCCCGAACATTTCCGCGAAGCCGCGCGCGCGCTCGCCGCACGCAGCGGCCATGCGCTGGTGTTCACCGGCAGCAGCGGCGAAGCGGAACTGATCGAGCAGATTTGCGCAGGCCTGCCGCAGGCGCACAGCCTGGCCGGCGTGCTCACGCTGGGCCAGCTCGGCGCGCTGATCGCACAGGCGCCGCTGGTGGTGTCGAACAACACCGGCCCGGCCCACATGGCCGCTGCACTCGGCACGCCGGTGGTCGACCTGTATGCACTGACCAACCCCCAGCACACACCTTGGCAGGTGCCGGCGCGCGTGCTGTATCAGGACGTGCCGTGCCGCTATTGCTACCGCAGCGTGTGTCCTGAAGGCCATCACGCCTGCCTGCGTGGTGTTGCCCCCGAACAGGTGGTGCAGGCCGCGCTTGAACTGCTGGGCGGCGCGCGCGACAGCGGCCCTGCCCTGCCGCCGTTGCAGGCTTGCTCTCCTGCAGCCAGCGTGGTGTCGTTTGCCAAGCCTGTCGTTTCTTCCTTGCCTGCCCGGCGCAACGCCGCCTGAAGCTGATCCGGACGGCGCTCTCCTGCGCCGTCCGCCCCTCCCCTCGCCTTTCAGCAATTACTTGCCTCGTCGCCGACGGCTGTTCAGCCGCTGCAACATTTGTCGGGTAGCTTTTACAGAAATGACATGCAAAAGATTCTTCCAATGCGGCACACTGCGCCGCGTCCGGGGCATGGGAGCGGTCGTCGTGCGTGGCATGGAGCTTGCGAGAGAGTCCAGCAGTGAAATCACTACTGGAGAACGACAATGCCCCGCAATGCAACTTCCGGCAGCACCTCGAAAACGACGCGACGCGCCGCGCCGAAGAAATCGGCCAAACCGGACGCAGTGCGCATGCTCACCGACGATCACAAGAAGGTGAAGAAGATGTTCGACGAGTTCGAGAAGATCAAGGAAAAGGAAGGCATGGAAGAACAGAAGCAGTTGCTGGTGGAAACGGCTTGCGCCGAACTGACGATCCACGCGCAACTGGAAGAGGAAATCTTCTATCCCGCCGCGCGCGATGCGATCGAGGAAATGGATTTGCTCGATGAAGCCGAAGTCGAGCACGCCTCGGCCAAGCAGTTGATCACAGAACTCTCCGCGATGCAGCCGGGCGACGACCTGTACGACGCCAAGTTCACGGTACTGGGTGAATACGTCAAGCACCACGTCGAGGAAGAGGAAAAGCAGTTGTTCCCCTTGGTCAAGAAATCCGAGATGGATCTGGCCGAACTCGCGCAGGAGATGCAGGAGCGCAAGCTCGTGCTCCGCGAGGAACTCGGCTTCATGGCCGACGAGGCGGAAGAAGAAGAGGAAGAAGACAAGGCGCGGCGCAAGCTGCACTGATCAACGCGGCTTGCAGGAAGAAACGCTCGCCACGGTCGTGGCGGGCGCAGCAGAAACGACATTGCAACGGAAAGGGAGTGAGTGAGCGCCTCTCAGGAAACCACCTCAGCCGCCTCGGGGCTGACCCAGGCCGTCGACATTCTGGCCTTCGTCGAAGCACAGGAAATCCCGGCTCATTACTTCGAGACCCCGTACTACCTGGCGCCGGCGCCGGGAGGCGAACAGGATTACGCCTTGCTGCGCGAAACATTGCGCCGCACGCGCAAGGTCGGGATTGCGTATGTGGTGATCCAGGCACGCCAACATCTGGCCGCGCTCGTGCCGCAAGGCCAGTCGCTGGTGCTCAATACGCTGCGCTGGGACGTAGAGCAGCGCGAACCGCGCAATCGCCTCGGAATGGTGATTCCGCAAGTAAGCGCCGCATCCGAGCATGCCGAGGCTCAAGCGCCGGCAGCGCCAGCCTCCGGTACCGGTCCCTTCGGCCGCTTCGGCAATGCGCCGCTGCAGCAAATGCGGGTGTCCGGCTGCGACGATCTGGAACACAGTGAAGAAGAGGAAGAAGAACTTGATGTCTCGCTGATCGATGGCGAGGATTTGATGCGCGCGTTCGTGCGCCCGCGCCTGCATGTGCCCCTACCGCGTGCTGGACGCAGCCGCACGACGCTGCGCACGGCCGGGCCGGTGCGCGTGCGGCGCGTGGCGAGGCGGGCTTGATGCAGGATGCAATGCGCTCGTCGGTCCTAACGGAGCGACCGGGCGGGCTGATTCCGCACCGCCTTGCGGAATGAGGAAACTGAAACAGGAAACTCCTGGGGGTGATGCCGGCTTGGGATGTTCGGCTTCGGGGCGCTACGGCGCCCCGTTTTTTTTCTGCAAGGCGCGATGCGCGACGAAGGAAGCACAGGACGGACCGCGACCGCCATGCAATATCAGTTTCGAAAATTTGAAGTCAGCGTGCCGCGCCGGACGCAGCCTCGCCGCTGGACGCACCGCTGGTTTCGGACCAGTAATTGTTGACCTCGGCCCGCCATGCGGGATCGGCAAGATCCGGCCAGCGCGCAAAATCGAATTCCGGCGCGCGACGCAAGGTCGTGGCGTCGGCATTGAGGACGTAGTAGCGCCCGTCCTCGCGCGGCGTGAGCTGCGACCACGGCACAGCATGAAAGCGTTTTCCCACGCCGATCACGCCGCCGGAACTGACGACGGCGAAGGCAATGCGTGCGCGCGATTCGGCCAGGATCAGGTCGTGGATTTCTCCGAGCAGCCGCCCTTGCGCATCACGCACCGGCGCACGCAGGATCAGGCTGCCGCGGTACGCCTTCTGGCCTTCTGAGCCAGATGCGGGCGCGGCTCCCTCCAGCGCGTGTGCGCTTTGGGAAAAGGCCAGCAGCAGGCACAGCGGGAACACGACGCCCAACGCCGCAGCGCTGTTGAACAAACGGCGACGCAAACAGAATCGGGGAAACGAAGACAGCGCGCGTGCCCCGGCGTGACAAGGCGAATTGCCGTGTCCACGCAGCGGCCCGCGGAACGCTTCAATGCCCAAGCCCGCTTCCTCCTCCCGTTGCTGCAGCGGCAACAAGGCCAGTACTTGTACTCTCGTCTTCCTCGCAGACGGCTGCGCTGCCCCTTGCTTCCACCAGCGGCGGCATGAAGGTCGTGCCCGTTTCGTGCTGGCCATGATGATGGGTTCCGATCTGCGGCAGGCTTTCCGGCAAGTCCTCGACCTGTTGCCCCTCGATCAGCGGCGGCACGCTTTCGCGGCGCGGCGTGCTGCGCAAGAGCGCCTGCACCTGCGCCGCCGTTTCATCCCATGAATTACGCGCGACCACTTCGCGCATGCGCTCTACTTGCGCAGCCCGTTCCTCGGGTCCAGCCAGCAAGGCTTGCTCGCAGGCGGCAACGAAGGCGGTGGCGCCCGACGCGATGCTGACCACCTCGCCATATAACTCCACCACGTCCGGCACCGGCGTGGACACCACCGGCAACTCGGCCGCCAGATATTCGAGTGTCTTGGTCGGATTGGTGTAGCGGGTGGCGGGGCTGATGGCAAACGGAAGCAGGCAGACGTCCCAGCCGGCAAGAAAGCGCGGCAGGTCGGCATAAGGCTGCATGCCGAGGTAATGGATATTGGGCCGCTGCGGCAATGTCGCATGGTCGATCTTGATTACCGGGCCGACGAGCACGATCTGCCAGCGCGGATGCGCATCGGCCACATCGCGCAACAAATCGAGATCGATGCGCTCGTCGATGGCGCCGAAATAACCGAGGCGCGGGCCAGGGATATCGCGGTGCAAGGGATGCGAAAAGGTGCGGTCCAGGGCCAGCACGAAGTCGCGCGGCTGCACACTGCTTGGAAAGCAATGCACGTTCGGATGGCGCTCGCGCCGCGCACGATACAGGCTGGGCCCACCTGTCAGGACCAGGTCGGCCAGCCTGAGCAAGGCGTGCTCGCGTTGCGCGACCTGGCGCGGCGCATGACGAAAAGCGGAGAGCTCGTCCATGCAGTCGTAGACCACCAGTTGTGCATCGAGCTCCTGCAGCAAGGGCAAGGCCATCGGCGTGTAAAGCCAGGCGATGTGCTGCGGGTAATCGCGCTTCAACTTGCGCACCAGTTCCTGCAGATGCGGCAAGTGGTCATCGTGGAAGCCCGGCTGCGCCACTGGCGTGTGCGGCTGGCATACCAGCACATTCGGCAGCGGCGAATAGGTGCGCAAAAAGGCTGCACCGGGATGATGAACCGGTTCTTCGATGAAGATGATCTGGCGCTGGGCGGCCAGGCGCGAGAGCAGTTGTTGGGGGCGCTGGAACACGAAATCCCAGCGCAGGTGCGAAAAAACAATCAGTGCGGAATCCATGCGCAGGAGGGCCGGGGCCAACGGTCTTGGAATGTTCACTATACGAGCAGCGACAAGCATCGCGCTGATATTGCTCAACGGGTACTCGGCGCAGGCGCGGCAAGCTGTCGGTACGTTTCCTGCTTGCTCTTGCACGGGTAGCTGTGCTCGCGTTGCCTCAAGACAGAAATGGTTGCGCGAGCGAACTCTTTCATTCGTGTTTGCCCTGCCCCGGCACCAAGAAAGGCAAGGCAAAGATGGATGTAAGAGTCATGGCACACCTGCGCATGCGCTCGTCTGGACCCGGTCGTGTAAGCGGATGTAAAACACGCCGGCATCCCTGTAATCCTTACGCAGGGCGGGAGAACCGGACGCAGGCGGAAGCGCCCCCGATCAATATGATGAAGAGAGCCAACGATGACCAAGATTCGCAAAGCAGTATTCCCAGTTGCCGGCCTAGGAACACGTTTCCTGCCGGTGACCAAGGCATCGCCGAAAGAGATGCTGCCCATCGTCGACAAGCCCCTGATCCAGTACGCAGTGGAAGAAGCCGCTGCCGCCGGCATTACCGAAATGATTTTCGTCACCGGGCGCGGCAAGCGCAGCATCGAAGACCATTTCGATAAGGCATACGAACTGGAAGCGGAAATGGCTTCGCGCGGCAAGATCAAGCAGCTGAAGGAAATCCAGTCGCTGCTGCCGAGCGGCCTGCACTATTCCTACGTGCGCCAGAGCGAGGCGCTGGGACTGGGCCACGCCGTGCTGTGCGCCCGCCCGCTGGTAGGCGACGAGCCGTTCGCTGTCGTGCTGGCCGATGACCTGATCGATGCCGAAGTGCCGGTGCTCAAGCAGATGAGCGATCTGTATGAACAGCACCAGGCCTCGGTGGTCGGCGTGCAGAACGTACCGCTGGAGCACACCAACCAGTACGGCATCGTGCGTCCGCAATCGATGGGCGTGCGCATTCACAAGGTAGGCGAAATCGTGGAGAAGCCGGCACCGGAAAATGCGCCGTCCACGCTGGGCGTCGTCGGCCGCTACATGTTCACGCCGGAGATATTCGATTTCCTGGAAAACGTCACGCCGGGCGCCGGCGGCGAGATCCAGTTGACCGATGCAATCGCAGCCATGCTGGCCGCGCAACCGGTGCTGGCCTATGAATTCCGCGGCACCCGCTACGACTGCGGCTCCAAGCTCGGCTACCTGCAGGCGTCGGTTGCCTACGGGATGAAGCATCCGGCCGTGGCCGAACAATTCTGCGAATACCTCGCGCAACTGAACCTGCCGGGCCTGGCGATGGCGGGAAGCAAAACGGCATAACGCCGCCGGTGCAACACTGAACAGTCCCCCGCATTGCGGGGGACTGCAGACCAACGGATTTTCATGGCGGGATCGAACAAGCAAACTGCTTCGGGTAGAGCCTTACTTGCTTCTGCAGAAATGGACCTGCGGGGCGCGCAACCCCTCAACACCGACAGTTCGATTTTTTCGATTCATTCCGGGGAAGAGCATGAAGAACGCTATCGCCACCTGATCGAACGTTGCGCCGATGCGATCTTCCTCCTGCATGACGGGCACGTGGTGGGTGCCAACCACGCCACGTTGCGACTCACCGGCGCATACGAACCGGCGCAGCTGCTTGCGCGCCCCCTCGAAGCCTTGCTGCAGGACGCGCAGGGGCAGCCGTTACGCCTCGATGCCGAGCCCTGTCCCTCCTGTTCCGAACAACGCCTGCTTCTGCCTGACGGCAGTACGATCGATGCCGAAATCACTACCGCGCCTTATCTCGACAGCGAGGCCCATACAGGAAGGATGGTTGTAGTGCGCGATGTCAGCGCGCGCAAGGGCATCGCCGCCGCCCTCCAGCAGCAGGACCAGTACCTGCGGCTGATCACTGACTCGGTGCCGGCCCTGATCGCCTACATCGATGCCGACCAGCGCTACCGCTTCGTCAATGCCGCCTACGAAACCTGGTTCGGCATTGCCCGCAACGCCATCCTCGGCAAGCACATCAAGGACATCCTCGGACCGGCTTATGCGCGCTGTAGTCCCTACGTGGAGCGGGCCTTGCAGGGCGAGCCGGTCAGTTTCGAAAACAGCCTCGACACCCAAGGCCGCCTGCGCCATGTGCTCACCGTGTACACACCGGACGTGAGCGCGGACGGAAGCGTATGCGGATTCTCCGCGATGGTCACGGACATCAGCGAACGTAAGCGCGACGAACAAGCCCTGCGCGAGCGCGAGCAGCAACTGCGCCTGATCACGGCAGCGGCCCCGGTCTTCATCGCGCAGTGCGATCGCGACTATCGCCTGACCTTCGCCAACGATGCCTATTCCGAGCGCTTCGGCCTGCACGCGGCCGAGGTCATCGGCAAGCGCATCCCGGAACTGGTCGGCATGCGCGCCTTCGAGCAGATGCGCGACAGCCTGGACACCGCGATGGCGGGTGTGGCCTGCGAACAGGAAGTGCGCGTGCCCTCGCGCGACGGCCGGCGCTACAACATGCG
>DATBUE010000245.1:0-3271 GCA_036516375.1 Noviherbaspirillum sp.
GAAGGCGCCGCGGTGTGGCGTTGCTCGGGCGAACTGAGCTGCCCGGCGCAGCGCAAGGAGGCGATCCGCCATTTCGTGTCGCGGCGCGCGATGGACGTGGACGGCCTGGGAGAGAAATTCATCGACGTGCTGGTCGACAGCGGCCTGGTGCAGGGCGTGGCCGACCTCTACCGGCTCAGCCTGGACCAGTTGCTGCAGTTGCGCCTGGTGACCGGCGCGGAGAGCCCGCAGGCCTTCCTGTGCGATGCGCGCGACCACCTCGCCGCGGCGGCCTATGCGCGGCTGGAAAAGACCGTGGCCAGGCTGGGCGGCGAAGACGATGCGCCGAACGCCGACTGGCAGTCGGACCTGCTGCGCGAGGGACTGCCGGCGTTCGACTGGAACCGCAAGAAGATCGCCACCAAGTGGGCGGAGAACCTGCTGGCATCGATTGAGGCCAGCAAGAATCCACCGCTGGAACGCCTGCTGTTTGCGCTCGGTATTCGTCATGTCGGCGAGTCCACCGCCAAAACGCTGGCCGAATGGCTCGGCAGCCTTGCTTTGATACGCCGCGCGCCTGCCGCACTGCTGCGCGTGCTGCCCGACATAGGCGCGACGGTCGCCGATGCGATTGCCGGTTTCTTCAATGAGGAAAGAAACCAGAAAGTGCTCGACGAGCTGCTGGCAGCCAAGCTGTCGCCACGCGGCGAACACGAACCGGATGCGCGTTTGCGCGCTCGGCTGGGACAGGCCGAATTACTGGCTGCACTGGATATTCCCAAGCTGACCGAAGCGCGCTGCAGCCAAGCTGTCGCAGCCGGAGCCAGCTTGAAGCTTCTGATGCAGGATTGCGCGCAAAACGCGCAAAACGCGCAAAACGATTACGGCCTTCCTGCCGCGGTAGCGCAGGCATTGCGCACCTGGCTCGCAGAACCGCGGCACTGCGAGCAGTTGCGTACAGCCGATGCCATGCGCGAAGAACTGCTGGCTATGCTGCCGGAAGGCGTGCAAGAGCCGGTCAAGCCTCTGGCCGGCCAGACCTTCGTCCTGACCGGCACCTTGCCGAATCTAACGCGCGACGAAGCCTCTGCACGGATAGAGGCAGCGGGTGGCAAGATTTCGGGTTCGGTGTCGAGGAAGACGAATTACGTCGTTGCCGGCGAGGAAGCCGGTAGCAAGCTGGCCAAGGCGACAGAGCTCGGCATTGCGGTGCTGGATGAAGCAGGGTTGTTGCAATTACTGGAGAACAAACAATGAGAAGAGTCACCAAGGCCGTGTTTCCCGTGGCCGGATTGGGTAGTCGTTTCCTGCCTGCAACCAAGGCCCAACCCAAGGAAATGCTGCCGGTGGTCGACAAACCTCTGATCCAGTACGCGGTCGAGGAAGCCGTTGCAGCAGGCATTACCGACATGGTGTTCATCACCGGTCGCAACAAGCGTGCGATCGAGGATCATTTCGATACCGCCTACGAGCTGGAGAACGAGCTCGAATCGGCTGGCAAGACCGCGTTGCTGGATCTGGTGCGCAATGCGATTCCGAAGAACATCAATTGCATCTATATCCGCCAATCGGCTCCGCTGGGGCTCGGTCATGCGGTCTTGTGCGCCAAGCCGGTAATCGGTGACGATCCTTTTGCCGTCCTGCTAGCCGACGATCTGATGGATGTCGACCAGGGCGTCGCCCCCGTGCTGGCCCAGATGACCGAAATGTATGCACAGGAAGGGTCGAGCTTGCTGGCAGTGCAGGACGTGCCGCGCGCCGAAACCAAGCAGTACGGCATCGTCAGCGTGTCGCCATACAAGGAGCGGCTGGAGCGGGTGCACGGCATGGTGGAAAAACCGAAGCCGGAAGAGGCACCTTCGACGCTGGCCGTAGTCGGACGTTATGTGCTCAGTAACCGTATCTTCGAATTCCTGGAAAACCTGGGGCAGGGCGCCGGCGGCGAGATCCAGCTCACCGATGGCATTGCGCAACTGATGGATGCTGAGCGTGTGCTGGCCTATCGCTACGAGGGACGCCGCTTTGACTGCGGTTCCAAGCTCGGCTATCTGCAGGCCAGCATGGAGATCGGCAAGAAGCATCCTGAGATTGGCCCGGCCTTCATCGAGTATCTGAGGCGTTCGCAATGAGCGTAAGACCGATCCTGAAGATGGGCGATGCGCGCCTGCTGCGACAGGCGCAGCCGGTGACGCAGTTCGATACGCCGGAATTGCACACGCTGGTGGCCGACATGTTCGAGACCATGCGCGCAGCCAGCGGCGCCGGACTGGCCGCGCCGCAGATCGGGGTCGACTTGCAGCTCGTCATCTTCGGCTTCGGCAGTAATGTGCGCTATCCGGATGCACCGCCGGTTCCGCAGACCGTGCTGATCAATCCGGTGCTGACGCCTTTGTCGGAAGAGGTGGAAGAGGGCTGGGAAGGCTGCCTGTCGGTCCCGGGAATGCGCGGGATGGTTCCGCGCTGGCAGCGCTTGCGCTACGAGGGTTTCGACCAGTATGGCGACACGATTGCGCGCGATGCCGAAGGTTTTCATGCGCGCGTGGTGCAGCACGAATGCGACCACCTGAACGGCATTCTCTATCCGATGCGCATCAAGGATTTTTCGCGCTTCGGTTTCACCGAGGTTCTTTTCCCTGACCTCGATGCGGCGGACGACTGAGCCGCCTCAGAATTTCTCGTCCGGCCCGAGATAGCGCCATTGCCCCGGTGGCAGATTCCCCAGGCGCACCCCCCCGATACGCACCCGCTTCAAGCCCAGCACGCGCAGGCCGACCGCTTCGCACATGCGGCGGATCTGCCGCTTTTTGCCTTCGCGCAGGATGAAACGCAACTGGTCGTCGTTCTGCCATGCCACCTTCGCGGGCAACAGCTTCTTGCCATCGAGCGACAGGCCGTGATTGAGCAGCCGCAAGTCCGCCTCCGGCAGACGACCGGGCTTTGCGTACTGCACCCGCACCAGGTATTCCTTTTCGATTGACGTGTCTTCGCCGATCAAGTGCTTGGCGATGCGCCCGTCCTGGGTCAGCACCAGCAGGCCGACCGAATCGATGTCCAGGCGTCCGGCAGGCACCAGGCTGCGCAACTGGCTGGGGTGGAACTGTTGGGGCGCTTTGTCTTCTTTCCAGCGCGTTTCCGCGTTGACCAAGGTGACCGCGGGCTTGTAGCCATCTTCCGCCTGGCCGCTTACATAGCCGACCGGCTTGTTCAGCAGCACGGTCACACGTCGCGCCTGCTCTGCGCTGGCCTGGCGTTCGACCGTGATGCGTTGGTGCGGCAAGACCTTGCTGCCCAG
>DATBUE010000246.1:0-4386 GCA_036516375.1 Noviherbaspirillum sp.
CTCGGCAGACAATGAAACCACCCGCGCGGAGTTCCACGCCTATGTCCGGCAACTGGAGCCAGAGCGTAATTTCCCCGGCATCCAGAGTCTCAACTTCGCACCGCTCGTGCTTGCTGCCGATCGCCCAGCGTTCGAACGTGCGGTGCGCAGAGACACCAGCCTCAATCCCGCGGGCTATCCTGAATTCAAGATCAAGCCGCCTGGAGAGCGCCCCGAGTACCACGTGCTGAGCTACCTGGAACCGATGGAGCCGCGTGTGCTCGGCCACGACATGCAGGCATTGGAATGGGTGGCCAAGTCCAGCGCAGTCGCGCGCGACACCGGGCAGTTGATGTCATCGGGACGCATCATCCAGATCAAGGGATCCGAACAGATCGTGGGGCTTGCGATGCGCATGCCGCTTTATCGCAAGGACATGCCCCTGCGCACGGTGGACGAACGCCGGGCTGCCTACTTCGGCTCGGTTGGCGCAGGTTTCGATGTCAGTACCCTGATGCAGAACGCCGTGCACACCGGCACATTGCGGGTGCGCCTGTTCGACACCGGACCAACGGAATCCGCGGTTGCCGGAACGTCGGATCCGGATCGCCTGCTGTATGACAGCGGCGCCCCGATCGGCGACCCCAGCAAAGGTGCGTTGGAGAGCAGCCCCAACGACTATTTCATCAAGCGTGTATCGATGACGGTAGGCCCGCGCGTATGGGAAGCGGAATTCTCGATGCATCGCTCTACGGTAGAAACCGGCTTCGACACCTATCTGCCGTGGATCATGCTGATCGGCGGCCTGGCCGGCAGTACCTTGCTGTTCAGCGTCTATTACTCGCTGGCGACGGCACGGCGGCGCGCGGTGGAACTGGCGCGCGAGATGACCAAGGACTTGCGCACCAGCGAGGCCAGCCTGGCACAAACGCAGCAGATGGCGCGACTGGGAAGCTGGGTGCTGGACCCGCAGGACCAGCAGATGACCTGGTCGGCTGAAACCTTCCGCATTCTCGGCGTCGAGCGCACTCGTGCGTGCCTGGACTTCGAGGACTTCCTTGCCTGTATCCACCCCGAGGAGCGCGAAACGGTACGCGAGGGTTTGCAGCAGGCGCTGGTCCACGGCCAGGAATTCCAAATGGAGCATCGCGTGCTCACGACGAACGGCAATGCACGCTGGGTCAACACGATCGCAAGACGCAGCCGCACGCGGCCCCCGGTGCTGCGCGGCGCGATGCGTGACATCACCGAGCGCAAGCAGACGATGGAAGCACTGAAGCGTTCGCAGGAATTGCTGCGGGAACTGACTGCTTACCAGGACCGGGTGAAGGAAGACGAGCGCAAGCGCATTGCGCGCGAGATCCACGACGAGCTCGGCCAGACCCTGCTGGCCTTGCGCATCGACGTGCAAATGCTGGAAGCACGCACCGCAAGCACCCATCCACGCCTGAACGAGAAGGTGCGCGGGGCGCTGAACCAGATCGATGCGACCGTGAAGACGATACGCGGCATCATCAACAACCTGCGCCCCGCCGTGCTCGACCTGGGGTTGACTGCCGCCATCGAATGGCAGGTCGCGCAATTCCGGCGTCGAAGCGGCATTACCTGCGAACTGGTGATGGGCAGCGACGAGCTGGTGGTGGACGATGCGCGCGCGACTTCATTGTTCCGCATCCTGCAGGAATCGCTGACCAACGTGATTCGTCACGCCAATGCAAGCCGGGTCACGATAGAACTGCAGCAGGAAGACGACCAACTGGTCATGCGCATCACCGACAACGGCGTGGGCATCTATCCAGGAGACCGGCGCCAGAATTCCTTCGGACTGGTCGGCGTCGAAGAGCGGGTGCATGCGCTGCACGGCGAGTTCTTCATCACCAGCACGCCCGGTCAGGGCACGACGCTCACGGTCCACATCCCGGTCGCTGCGCAGGACCGACTGACGACACCAAGCAGACTGGTCAGCAGCGAATGAGCGGCAGCGCCGCAGATTCCGTCTTCACCCGCGACTGCGCCACCACTGCAACGCCTGCTCCACCAACACTTCCGGTGGGTTCGCCACGTCCAGGCGCACGCCCTGCTCGTCTTCCTGCAACGGTTCCAGGTCGCGATATTGACTGGCCAGGAGCGCGGCCGGCATGAAATGGCCGCTGCGATGCTGCATGCGCGCAGCAATCAGTTCCGGCGCACCGTCCAGATGGATGAAAAGCAGAGCCTGATCGCCGCCGCGCAACAGTTCGCGGTAACGCCGCTTGAGCGCACTGCAGGACAGGACCGCGCCCTCCCCGCGTTCGCGCGCTGCCGCAAGCAGGTGTTGCAGGCGCAGCAGCCATTCCTGGCGATCCTCGTCCTCAAGCGGTATGCCCGCGCGCATCTTTTCCAGGCTGGCGGGCGCATGGTAGGCATCTCCCTCGATGTGCGTCACGCCCAGGCGTGCGGCGAGCAGGGCGGCGACTGTGCTCTTGCCGCAGCCGCTGACACCCATGACTACCCATCGCATTGACGCCGCGCCACCAGCGGCTTCCCGCGCTGCCATTGCATGCCCCCTGAGGTAGGGTCGCCTGCCGACCCCGATGCAGATACTGCAGATACGAGCGGCAATCGGCCCGGCAGTTCCGGCCCTACTTCATCCGGCACTCGTCGACATAGGCATCGCCATGGTTCTCGAACACCATGCCCATGGTCTTGTTGGTCACGCGGCCCTGCGCATCCTTGCCGATCACGCGCATGTAGTAATCCTGGATCGGGTAGTGGTTGCGGTTGAACTTGAAGTCGCCACGCACCGACTTGAAGTTGGCCGCGCGCAACGCCCTGCCCAGCGCGTCCTTGTTGGCCACATTGCCCTTGACCGCGCGCACGGCGGAATCCATCAGCATGGCCGCGTCATAGCCCTGCGAGGCGTACAGCGAGGGCAGGCGGCCGTACGCTTTCTGGAAGTCGGCGACAAAGCGCTTGTTCTGCGGGTTGTCCATGTCATGGCCCCACTGCGAGGCATTCACCATGCCCAGCATCGGTTCGCCCACGGCCTTGATGATGTCCTCGTCCGCAGAGAAGCCGGGCCCGAACAACTGGCTGCTCTTGGAAAGCCCGCTGTTGACGAACTGCTTGATGAAGTTGATACCCATCGCGCCGGGCAGGAAGATGTAGACCGCATCCGGCTTGGCTGCGCGGATCTGGGCCAGCTCGGGACCGAAGTCGAGCTGGCCGAGTTTCGTATACACCTCGTCGCTGACCGTGCCCTTGTAGTAACGCTTGAAGCCGGCCAGCGCATCCTTGCCCGCAGGGTAGTTGGGCGCCACCAGCACGGCGTTCTTCAGCCCGCGCTCGGACACCAGCTTGCCGACGGCTTCGTGCAGGTTGTCGTTCTGCCAGGCGACGTTGAAGAAATAGGGATTGCACTGCTTGCCCGCGTATTGCGACGGGCCGGCGTTGGCGCTGATGTAGTAAGTCTTCGAGTTGAACACCGAAGGCCCCACAGCCAGCATCACGTTGGAGAACACGATGCCGGTCATCAGGTCGACCTTGTCGCGCTTGATCATGCGCTCGACCAGTTGCCGTGCCGTGTCCGGATTCTGCTGGTCGTCGCCGGTGACGACTTCCACCGGGTATGCGCCGAACTTGTTGCCGAGATGCTTGAGCGCCAGTTCGAACCCATCGCGAATATCCACACCGAGGCCAGCTCCACCGCCCGAAAGCGTGGTCACCATGCCCACCTTGATCGGCTCCTGCGCCTGCGCAACAGCGTTGTGGGAAAGGGCGGCAACGGCCAGTGCCGCGGCAAGACGAGGGATGGTTTTCACGAAAGTCTCCTTGGAATGATTGGACACACAGCGCCGTTATTAGAACCGATTCGGCTGCGACCGTGCATGCGGCTGGCCGTCAAAACAGCCCTGCATCTCATTCGTGTATTCTTCGGAGCTCGCTTTTTCGCAGCGCCCTCCCAGCCGCTGCTGCCCGCCGATGGACACCACCCTGATACTCGAAAACCTGCTCAACGGCCTGCAGTTCGGCCTGATGCTGTTCCTGCTCGCCGCGGGCCTGACGCTGGTGTTCGGCATCATGGATTTCATCAACCTCGCGCACGGCTCGCTGTACATGGCCGGCGCCTACTTCGCCGCCAGCTTTGCCGCGCTCACCGGCTCGTTCTGGCTCGGACTTCTGCTGGCCGTCGTCGCCACCGCCTTGCTCGGCGCGCTACTGGAAGCGGCGGTGCTGCGAAGGCTGTACCAGCGCGACCATCTGTCGCAAGTGCTCGCCACCTTTGCGCTGATCCTGATTTTCAATGAAGGCGCACGCATGATCTGGGGCGCGCAACCGGTGATGCTCAACACGCCGCCGCTACTGTCACAACCGGTGGAATTGCTACCCGGTTTTCACTACTCCGCCTATCGCCTGTTCCTCATCGCA
>DATBUE010000247.1:0-2511 GCA_036516375.1 Noviherbaspirillum sp.
GGCCTATCAGTTCTACCCGGCAGTAATGCATTCGGCAGCACGGCTGACTTATACCGAAGTTGCCGCCATCCTTGGCAACACAAAGGGTGCCGAGGCTGGACGGCGCGCACCGCTGGTGCCGCACCTGCAGAACTTGTACGAGTTGTTCCAGGTGCTGCTGCGGGCGCGGCAGGGGCGCGGCGCAATCGACTTCGAGACGACCGAGACCTATATCGTCTGCAATGCCGCCGGCAAGATCGAGCAGATTCTTCCGCGCACGCGCAACGACGCCCACCGCTTGATCGAGGAGTGCATGCTTGCCGCGAACGTATGTGCGGCCGACTTGCTCACGCGGCACGATCATCCTGGCATGTATCGCGTGCACGCGCCGCCTTCCAAGGAAAAGCTGGAGCAGTTGCGCAACTTCTTGAAGCAAATGGGTTTGCAGTTGGGAGGCGGGGATACGCCGGCTGCTTCCGACTACGCTGAACTGCTCTCCAAGATCAAGTTGCGACCGGACGCAATCCTGCTGCAGACCATGTTGCTGCGTTCAATGCAGCAGGCAGTCTACAGCCCCGACAATATCGGGCATTTCGGCCTTGCCTACGAAGCCTATGCGCATTTCACCAGTCCTATTCGGCGCTACCCCGATCTGCTGACGCACCGCGCGATCAAGGCCATTCTGCAAGGCCGGCGCTATCAGCCGCGGGATGTGGACACGAGCTTGCTCAATACCGATCTCTCACGGGCAGCGCGACGTGCAGCGGCAGAGGACAAGGCGGCCGGCAAGAAGCGCAAGGAGGGCGAGCTGGCGGTGTGGGAATCGCTCGGCATTCACTGCTCGGCGAATGAGCGACGCGCCGACGAAGCTTCACGTGATGTGGAGGCTTGGCTGAAGTGCTACTTCATTCGCGACAAGCTTGGCGAAGAGTTCAGCGGCACCATTTCCGGCGTCGCGCCATTCGGGGTTTTCGTGCAACTCGACACGCTGTTCATTGAAGGTCTGGTCCACGTGACCGAGCTTGGAGCCGATTACTTCCAGTACGACGAGGTGCGCCACGAACTGCGCGGGGAGCGTACCGGCATCCGCTACCAGTTGACCGACCGCGTCAAGGTCCAGGTCAGCCGGGTTGACCTGGATGCGCGCAAGATCGACCTGCGTCTGGTCAGCGAACCGGATGTGCGTGCACTCCTAAAGAGCGAAGCGCGTCGAGCCGAGGGCAAGCGTGCGCCCGGCAGCAAGGAGAGAGGCGCGGCAGCGAAGTCGACCAAATCAAGCAATACGCGCGCTTCGACACCTCATCGTGCAGCGGCAAAGAGTGCCAAGCCGGCGCGCAGCAAGAGCGGCAGAAAGAAAAAATAAAATGAAAAGCAAATTGCTGTTTGGATTCCATGCTGTGACGGCACGCATGCGCCACGAGGCTGCGTCCGTGGAAGAGATTTATGTCGACGCCGGACGCCAGGATCGCCGCATGCATGATCTGCTGCGCGCGGCAGAAGCGGCCAAGGTTCGAATCATTCCGGTCGATGGCGGTCGCTTGGATGGCATGGCCGGCACCCGGCGTCACCAAGGCGTGGTGGCCAAGGCCGGCGAGCTGTCGCTCGCGCGCAATCTCGACGAGTTGCTTGATGCAGTAGTCGGACCGCCTCTTCTGTTGCTGCTCGATGGCGTAACCGATCCGCACAACCTGGGCGCCTGCCTGCGCGTGGCGGATGCTGCGGGAGCGCATGCCGTGATCGCGCCCAAGGATCGTGCGGTGGGCTTGAATGCCACTGCCGCCAAGGTTGCCAGCGGCGCAGCCGATACTGTTCCTTACATCACAGTCACAAACCTCGCGCGCACCATGCGCGACCTGAAGGAGCGTGGCGTGTGGCTGACGGGAACCGCGGACGATGCGGATGCCACCCTTTATCAGTCCGATTTTCGCGGCCCAGTTGGACTCGTGATGGGATCGGAAGGGGAGGGTATGCGCCGCCTGACGCGCGAGAACTGCGATTTGCTGGTTTCGATTCCAATGCAGGGCGCGGTAGAGAGCCTGAACGTGTCAGTCGCCTCCGGCGTATGTCTGTACGAGGCTAGGCGCCAGCGCATGCAGGGCTAGAGTGGATTCGCCCTAGCCAGCTCGCCGATCCCGGACGGCTGGCCCATGGTGCGGCGTTACGGCTCCTTGTCATGGCATCGGCCATGCCGCGTCGCCGCGCCCTTCGGCGGGCCCCCTTGTCCCGCGGGCAATCCGCCTCGGCCTCGACTGAGCCAGTCAGGGCGAATCCGCTCTAACGGCCGCGGCAAGCCTTTAGGCAAAGCGCTACCATACCTCTCCTTGCAACTCTCCTCAGTACACATGTTCTCCCGGATCCGCGAAGACATCGCCAGCATCATGGCGCGCGACCCCGCCGCTCGTTCGGCGTGGGAAGTGTTGACCTGCTATCCGGGGCTGCATGCAATCGTCATGCATCGCTGGGCGCGTTGGTGCTGGCTGCGTGAGATGAAGTGGCTGGGCCGCTTCATCAGCCACATTGCGCGCTGGTTGA
>DATBUE010000248.1:0-4863 GCA_036516375.1 Noviherbaspirillum sp.
CCACGCTGGGGCCGGCAAGCTGGAGGATGCGCCCATGGCACTTGGTCACGGCATCCGAGACGTTCTGCACCGGGTGGCCAATCATGTAGAAGAAGGCATCGATCTGGCCCGCGCATAGTGCATCGGCCTGCGCATCGGGCTTGAGCGCGGCGAGTGCGCCAAAGTCGCTCTCGCGCATGCCCAGTTGCCGGATTAGCGCGATGGCGCCGATGCGGGTGCCCGAGCCTTCGATACCGATGTTGAAGCGTTTGCCGCGCAAGTCTTCCACGCGGCGGGCATTGCTTTGTTTGCTGGTGACGATCGTGACCAGTTCGCGGTGCAGGGAAAACAGCGAGCGCAGGTTGCGGCGCGGCCCATTGGTGGTGAACACGCCGCTACCGTTATAGGCCGCGTGCTGCAGTCCGGACTGCGCCAGACCGAAATCCATGTCGCCACGCAAGACTGCTTCGAGATTGAACTGTGATGCGGGGGTCGCTTCGACCGAGCAGCGCAAGCCGTGGTGGGCACGCTGCTGGTTGACCAGTTGGCAAATCGCCCCGCCGACACTGTAATAAACGCCGGTCACGCCACCCGTGCCGACGGTAATGAAGCGCGGATGTTGCTGTGCGGCTGCCTGCCCCAGGATTCCGGCGGACAAGGTAATCGCTAGACAGTAACTAAGGAGTCTCCGCATTGTTATTGGTACAGGTCCGGACAAGGTGTTGCAACAATAGAGGCCTTCAATTTTGCAGTCAAGAACGCATTTCCTCTTCGGAAAGACCAGCGGAAGAACGGACGGGGATACGCACTCAAAGGCAAGCCGGCACAGTAACGGTTCATCAAGGCACAACAACACTCAACCTCAAACCACCTTCACATACGCGGCCCGTTCTCGAGATTGCTTCGGCATGAAAAACATACCGGATCATGCCCGCTCCTCACCCCCAACTCACCTATGAAAAAAGGCACGCAAAGCGTACCTTTTAGAGCGGATTCGCCCTGACCAGCTCGCCGATGCCGGACGGATTGCCCACGGTACTGCGTTGCGGCTCCTTGCCATGGCACCCGCCATGTCGCGTCGCCGCGCCTTGTCCCGCAGCCAATCCGCCTCGGCCTCGACTGAGCCAGTCAGAGCGAATCTGCTCTAAGTACCCCCGCAAAACAAATTGTGGATGTCTGCGGCTTTGGCCGGCGCGCTGCTGCGTTGCCCGTCTCTTGCAGTGCTCGCACTGCGGCGAGCCGGGCGCCTTGCATCGCATCCGACCAAAGCCCCATCCATTTCACAATTTATTTTGCGTGGGTACTTAGCTGACTGCCACTGCTCTCGCTGCATTGAAACGACGATCGTCGCAGGAGCGCCTCAATTGGCAAGAGCCGGAGGTGTCGACACTGGAATGGACTCCGCAAGCGGAACAATCGAATCTGTTCCCGGAACAGTTGGTACAGCCAATGCCGCGAGCGACTCGGCTATCGAGGTAATTGAGCCATTCCCCAAACCGGCATCCTTCATGATCGCATCCAGTACAGGCTTACCGACTTGATACTGCAGTGCTGCATTGACGACCTGCTCGGGCAGGGTAGCGCCCGGCGTGCCCTGGACCAAGCCGACTCCGGCTGCGCCACTTGGAGCGCCCTGCAGACCGGACAACTGGAACAGGCGGATCGAATCGATCTTTTCCATGGGCTTGGTCGCCTTTTCCAGGATCGCCGGCAATTGCCGAATCAACTCCATGCGCACATTCAGCATGATCTGTTCTTGCGACAAGCGGTTCAACGCTTCGTTGATGGCCGCGCGCCCTTCCGCCTCGGCCAGCGCCGCTTCACGCTTCGCATCGGCTTCCACACGAATGGCGTCGGCGCGGTCCTGCGCGGCTTCCTTCTCCGCCGTTGCGGAAACGCGCACTGCGATGGCCTGCTGCTCCGCGTCCTTGGCGGCATCGATCAACTGGATCTGCTTCTCGCGCTCGGCGGCGGCCACTTCACGCGCCGTGACCACGCCTTCCTCGGCCTTCACCGCTTCAGCTCGCGCCTGATTCGCCGCCGCGTCTGCTTCGGATTGTTCACGCGACTTGTTGGCAATCGCGATCTGGGTTTCCTGGTTGGCGATCTCGATTGCGCGGCGCTGGTCCGCGGTCTTTACCTTGGTCTGACGGTCGGAATCGATCTGCTTGGACTGCAGCACCAACTGCTTTTCGATTTCCGCTTCCTTGACCGAACGCTCGGCCACGATGCGACTCTCGTTGACCGCGCGCTCGGCTTCAATCTTGGCCTCCTCCGCCTCACGCGTGCGGGCTGCTTCCTGCTGTGCGACCAGGGCGTTCTGCTCGGCGGTGGCGGTGGCGATGTCGCGCTCCTGGTTCAGTTTTGCGAATTCCTCTTCCTTGGAAATCGTCAGCTTCTGACGCGAGGCTTCCAGGTTCTTCATGCGCACCTGCACCTCGGTGTCCTGCTCGATATCGTTGCGCTGCTTGCGCCGCTGCTGGGTTTCCTGGGTCAGGCGCGTCAAACCTTCGGCATCGAAGGCATTGTCCGGATTGAAGTACTTCAACTCGGTCTGGTCGAGGCTGGTCAGGGATACCGACTCCAGTTCCAGGCCGTTCTTCTCCAGGTCTTCGGCCACCGCGTTCTGCACTTCCTGCACGAAGTCGCGCCGCTTGTCCTGCAGTTCCTGCATCGTCATCGAGGCGGCGGTCGCACGCAGCGCATCGACAAACTTGTCTTCGACGAGCGCCTTGAGCTGGACCGTATCCATCGTGCGCTGGCCCAGGGTCTGCGCCGCGGTGCTGATCGCTTCGGTCGTCTGCTTGACGCGCACGAAGAAGCCAGCCACCACGTCGACCCGCATGCGGTCCTTGGTGATCAGACTTTCAGTCTGCTGCTTGCGCACTTCCAGCTTCAGCGTGTTCATGTTGACCAGGATGAGCTCATGGAAGATCGGCAGCACGATCGCGCCGCCATCCATGATCACCTTCTGTCCGCCCAAACCGGTACGCACGAACGCGGTTTCCTTCGATGCGCGCTTGTACAGGCGCGCAAAGATCATTCCGATGACGACCAGGCCGAACAGCGCCAGTCCGCCCAGCACCGCCATTTCAACGATATTCCCCAACAACATGTTTTCCCCTCTCCCTTTTTCGAAAAGCTCCGGTGTTTACAAGAGTTCTGGATGCGGATTGCGGATGCCACGATAAATCGCACCATCCTTCTTCACGATCAGTACTGCCGTTCCCTGCGCGAACTCCTCGCCCTCCTCGTCCGGCATCACCATCAGGTAGTGGCTGTTGCCATGCGCATCGCGCACCCGTACTTCCGCCGCCTTGCCGGCACGCGCAGTGCCCGTGGTGACAATACCGGCGCGTCCGATCAACGTGGCCTGACTCACCGCGCTGCTCTCGTCCTTCGGGATGATGTAAGCAAGCAGGCCACCGAAGGCGCGCACGCTGGACAGACCGACGAAGACTGCCGGTATCGCTGCCAGTAAAGACGGCAGATAGATCGAAACCATCGCTTGCGCAAAAATCTGGACTGCGTAGCCGCCGATGGCAAAACCAAGCAGGAACAGGATCAGCAGCACCAGCATTGGCACCTTGCCGACATGCAGCCAGCCGAGCGCGCCGCTCATGCCGTCGGGCGCCTCCGGCACCATGTTGTCCAGCCATTGCGAAGGACTGATGGCCGCCATCACGCCGATTCCCTCCACCACGGCCAGTCCGACCATCAGGAAGGCCGCCACGCCGAACGGCAGGGTTTCAGCTGCCGTGAACAGGCTCATGCCTTGCCTGCCTTCAGCTGCGCCAGACGCTCTTCGACGCGCTTGTTCAGCACCAGGTCATCGAGTTCCTTGAGCTTGTTGGCCTGCTCGACCGAGAGCTGATGGCTACCCAGCGAAACGCCGGTCTGGCGCTCGAACACGCGCCCAAAGGCGGCGGCGGCACTCTCGGCCTTGGCAGTGGCCGCATTCAGGCCGCCAGCCATGGCTGGTGCTTCCGCCATGCGTGCGCGGCTGGTGCGAAATGCCGACAACTGCTCTTCCATTTCGCGCTTCTTGCCCATCAGTGCGGTCACATAACCGGAGAGCTCGCCCTCCTTTTGCCCCAGATCCTGCAGGCTCGCTTCCAGCACCGGCAGCTGGGCTTCGATCGCCAGCTGCTTTTCCACGGCCGCACGCGCCAGATTGTCCCGCTGCATGCTCACCGCTTCTTCGGCGCTGGCGGCCAGTTGCAGATGGCGGTTGTTCAGCTCGGTGTGCTGACGCTGCGCCAGATGCCGGTTGGCCGTCACCACGCCGAGTTCCTGGCGCACTTCGTCGACCACTCCGTCGACGCGCCGGATCGCCTGCTCCATCACCGCTTCCGGCGTGGCGTCCTCGACGCGGTCGATCAAGGCGTGCACATTCCCGATCACGATCTGGGACACGCGGTTGCGCAAGGAATCAGCCATGTTGTTCTCCCTGTTTGATGAATTGGGCAAGCTCGACTGCACCGCTGCAATGCCGGCGCACCACCTTCGAATCGAAGGCTGCGGCCGAAGGCGTTACCGCTTGCCGTAGCAACGCCTCTGTCATTGCGAATCCCCGTCGCACCATTTGCTCTTCGAGCTGGCGCGCCTCGTCCACGCTCTGCGGCCGTCCCGATACCAGCAGCGCGGCCAATGCACTCACGTGGTCGAGCATCAGGGTCAGGATTTCCGAATTGCGCATTTCGTCCCGTTCCACTGCAGCGAGTGCCTGACGCAAAGGCAGCGACAGCTTGTGCAGCCATGCCTGGGCGGTCATCGCGTCCGTCATCCCCGCGTGCTGGCTGCGCAATTCCTTCAAGGCTTCGCGCAGCTTGTCGCTGTTGGTGACGGCGCCCTCGTACTGCAAGGAGACGAACCAGGCATACA
>DATBUE010000249.1:0-3877 GCA_036516375.1 Noviherbaspirillum sp.
GAAGGCTGTCGATGACAGCCTGGGAAAACTCGGCTTCGCGGCGCGCACGTGCAGCCTGCGACTCCAGCTCGCGGTTGGCGCGATGCAAATCCTCGGTGCGCGCGCGCACCTTGCGCTCCAACTGGGCGTTCGAATCCTGCAAGTCCGCTTGCGCCGCGTCTCGTTCGGACAGCAAGGTCTTGCTGTATTCCAGACTGCGTCGCAACTCAAGCTGGCTCACCACTTGCCGCGCGAGCACCTCCAGACCCTGGCGCTGCAGCGACGTCAGCTCGCGCGGCACACGATCGAGTACGGCCAGGCTCCCTAGTACAAATCCGTCGGACGTAAGCAGGGGCGCTCCTGCATAGAAGCGGATCCACGGGTCGCCGCGCACCAGCGGATTGTCGGCAAAACGCGGATCCTGGTACGCATCCCGAACCTCCAGCAATCCACCCTCTTGAATGACATACGTGCAGAAGGAAATCTCGCGCTCGGTTTCCTCGACCGCCATGCCGACCTGCGCCTTGAACCACTGTCGATGTTCGTCGATCAGCGTCATCACCGCCATTGGCGTTGCACACAGCACAGCCACCAACTGCACGATCTCGTCGTAGGCGGACTCCGGCGGAGTGTCGAGAATCCGATAGCCTGCCAGTGCCGTCAGCCTTTGCCGCTCGCGTCCGGCGGAATCCCCACTCGGCGAGTCCGGCGCGCCGGGCGCGATGGCGGGCTCGCTGCTCCCGAAGCGATTCTGGTAGTTAGAAGTGTTTTGCATAAGCGCACACAGACTGCGCACACGGCCGGACTGCACCATGCCGCCCTGCTTCGACGCAAAGCCCGGGCGAACGTTCTGCCGCCCACGTCCTCCTCATGACATCGATTCAACCTGGCGCGGACACGATTTGTTAAGCTCGCGCCATTTTCATTCAACAACGCAATCATGAACCACCTCGTCGTCGACGCCCTGATCTCCCCCGAAGGAAGGCTGGACATACTCTCCAAGGCCGAAGTCGCGAAACTGCTCGACACCAGCCATGGCGGGCTGTACGCCACTTTCCGCAACTGCGCGCTGGCCGTGCTCAACTGCGGCAGCCCACTCGACGATGGCAAGGAATTGCTGGAGCGATACAAGGCGTTCGACATCTCTATCCTCCAGCGCGAGCGTGGCATCAAGCTCGACATCAAGGGCGCGCCGGCGCATGCCTTTGTCGACGGCAAGATGATCAAGGGTATTCACGAGCATCTGTTCGCGGTGCTGCGCGACGTCATTTACGTCGCGGACGAGGTGTTCGGCAATCCATTGTTCGATCTCAACACCTCCGAAGGGATCACCGATTCGGTTTTTCACATCCTGCGCAATGCCGGCGTGCTACGTACCCAGACCAATCCCAATCTGGTGGTGTGCTGGGGCGGACACTCGATCTCGCGCGAGGAGTACGACTATTCCAAGCGCGTCGGTTACCAGCTGGGCCTGCGTGCACTGGACATCTGCACCGGTTGCGGACCCGGCGCGATGAAGGGACCGATGAAGGGCGCGGCCATTTCGCATTCCAAGCAGCGCATCGCCAACGGGCGCTACCTCGGCTTTACCGAACCCGGCATCATCGCCGCCGAATCGCCGAATCCGATCGTCAACGATCTCGTGATCATGCCGGACATCGAAAAGCGCCTGGAAGCCTTCGTGCGCGCCGGCCACGGCATCATCGTGTTTCCGGGAGGCGCCGGCACCGCCGAGGAAATCCTGTACATCCTCGGCATCCTGCTGCACCCGGACAACGCAGCGTTGCCCTTCCCTCTAATCTTTACCGGGCCGGAATCGGCGCAGGAATATTTCCGCCAGATCGATCACTTCATCGGCACGACACTGGGGCCGGAAGCACAAAAGCGCTACCAGATCATCATCGACGACCCCGAACTGGTGGCGCAGGAGATGCAGGCTGGCATCCGCGCCGTGCGCGAATTCCGCAAGGAACGCAGCGACGCCTATTACTTCAACTGGCTGCTGAAGGTCGATCACGAGTTCCAGCAACCCTTCCAGCCCACGCATGAAAACATGCGCAACCTGTGCCTGAAGAAGGACCAGCCGGCGCACACCCTCGCGGCCAATCTGCGGCGCGCCTTCTCGGGTGTGGTGGCGGGGAACGTGAAGGACCAGGGCATACGCGCAGTCGAACAGCACGGTCGCTTCGAGATCCAGGGCGACCTGACGATCATGGAACCGATGGATGCCCTGCTGGCCTCTTTCGTGGCCCAGCAACGCATGAAGCTGCCGGGCACGGCCTACAACCCCTGCTATCGGATCGTGAAGTAAGAGCCAGGCTCCAAGACCAGCGACAAGCCGGTTTCCGGTTTGTCGCAATCAGACGATCAGGCGGTCAGGCGCCCAATTTCTCGGCGCCGAACAGCAGCGATTCGACCGCGCGCTCGAACACCGGCGCGTACTCCAGCGGCACGATCTGCTGTGCGCCCAATGCTTCCAGCAGCGCGGCAGCGGAAAACACCGCGAGTGCGCCATCGTCGCAACGGAACAGATAAAGCGAACGGTGGGTGGCCACCCAGACCAGCCGTGCCGACCGCGGTGCGCGTCCAGTGCGCAACTCCACGCGCGTGCCAAGCAGGTAGGTTTGCGACAGGAATTCGCGGTCTGCAGCGCTGGCAGCGGTCGCCGCCAGCAGATTCAGCTCGGCCTCCACGCCCAGCCGCGCCAGCACATCCTCGACCACCGCCTCGCGTACCTGAGGCGGCTCCGGCAACGTCCACGAGACATGTTCCCAGCGTATCGTCAGCGGTGCGAACTGCTGGCGCAATTCCTCCAGTCCGGCCTTCAGCCGGCTCGGCTTGGCGGTGCCGTGCAACACCTGCCCATGCATGGTCACCAGCAGATCGAGCACCGGCTGCGCTTCGTCCTGCGGCAGCTCGATCAATTGCAGGGCTGCGCGCAAGCGACGCACCAGGTCCGGCAGCAGCTTGATCAGCACTGTCCGTTCCTGCGGCTCCTTACTCTGCAAGCTCCAGATCAGTTCGGGCAGCACCGCGCGGTATTGTTCACACAGCGTGCCGCCCTGCTGCACGTCCTGCCAGGCAGCGCGCACCAGCACATGCGGCCACACAGTGATGATGAAGTCCGAAATGCGCTTGTCGATATTCAGCGGCAGCAGCACGTCGCACAGCGCGCGCGTGGTATTGCTCAACAACACGCTGTACTTTTCCGCCGCTTCGATGGCCTCGCTCGCCTGCTCGCTGGCGCGATCCTCTTCGCGCAGCAAGGCGCCAAGGAAGCGTTCGAAATCGGCGAGGTTGTTGGAAAAGGCTGCACTGTCGGCGTCGAACTCTTCCAGCACTTTCTGCACCACGCGCGCGATCTCGGCCACCAGAGCGCGCCCGCTCGCGCTCGCCGGATCGCAGCCGGCAGCGGCTGTGCTGAGGCGATTGAGCAGGCGCCGCGCGGGATGCCCATCGTCATGCAGCAGTGTGGAATCGAGCAAGGCCGCCTTCAGCATCGGCACCTGCAAACGACCGATCTGGCTGCGCACCACAGGAGGAATCTGCTCGTCGTTCTGGATGATCTCGAACAGCATCGTGATCACCTCGACCGTCATGCGTTCGGTGCTGCCGATCTTTTCCAGGTCCAACTGCTCGCGCAAGCTGCCGGGCTGCGCCTCCCCGCTCGCCTGCTTCGCGAGCGTCTTCTGGCAAGCATCGAGCTGGGCGACGAGCGGACTGCTTGGCGCCGTTGCAGCACGCCCATCGAAACGCGCCGTGGCCTGGCTCGAACTGAAGATGGAGCGCAGGAAATCGGGCATTGAAGGCGACTGCGTCGGGGCAGCGCCGGTTGCGCCAGACGGCAGATCCTGCTGCAGCGTCTGCACGACACGGTTCAGGCCGGCGCTCACGCTGG
>DATBUE010000250.1:0-8265 GCA_036516375.1 Noviherbaspirillum sp.
GCCTGTACATGCAGCGCCATGCCTACATGTACCGCATCGCGATCCCTTACGGCCTGCTGTCGTCCACGCAGCTGCGCAAGCTGGCCCATATCGCCCGCAAGTACGATCGCGGCTACGGCCACTTCACGACGCGCCAGAACATCCAGTTCAACTGGATCGAACTGGAAGACGTACCGGATATTTACGAACACCTGGCGTCGGTCGAGATGCACTCGATCCAGACCTCGGGCAACGACGTACGCAACACGACTGCCGACGAGTTCGCCGGCGTGGCAGCCGACGAAATCGTCGACCCGCGCCCGTATGCCGAAATCGTGCGCCAGTGGAGCACCTTCCACCCTGAATTCGCCTACTTGCCGCGCAAGTTCAAGATCGCATTCAACGCGGCCAAGGAAGATCGCGCCGCCATCGCGGTGCATGACATCGGCATCGACATCGTGAAGAACGCCGAAGGAGAAATCGGCTTTCGCGTGCTGGTCGGAGGTGGCCTGGGCCGCACGCCCATCCTCGGCAGCGTGATCCGAGACTTCCTTCCCTGGCCGCACCTGCTGACCTATATCGAAGCGATCCTGCGCGTCTACAACCAGTACGGCCGCCGCGACAACAAGTTCAAGGCACGCATCAAGATCCTGGTGAAGGCCATCGGCCCTGAGAAGTTTGCGGAGATGGTCGAAGAGGAATGGGCCGACCTGAAGGACGGACCGAGCACGTTGACGGCCGAGGAGTTCGAGCGCGTGGCCGCCTATTTCGCTCCGCCCGCCTACGAGAAGCTCAACGACGAGGACGCACTGCTCCAGCAGCAGCGCACCGAAAGCAAGGCTTTCGACAACTGGGTCAAGCGCAACGTCAAGCCGCACAAGGTGCCGGGTTACGCCAGCGTGGTACTGTCGCTGAAGAAGCCGGGCGTGCCGCCGGGCGACGCGACGGCTGAGCAGATGGACTTCGTGGCCGAGCTGGCGGACCGCTACAGCTTCGGCGAACTGCGCGTGACGCACGAGCAGAACCTGGTGCTGGCTGACGTCAAGCAATCCGATTTGTTCGAGGTGTGGCAGCAGGCCAAGGCCCATCATCTGGCCACGCCGAACATCGGTCTGCTGACCGACATCATCTGCTGCCCCGGCGGCGACTTCTGCTCGCTGGCCAACGCCAAATCGATCCCGATCGCGGCAGCGATTGCCGAGCGTTTCGAGGACATCGACTTCCAGCACGACATCGGCGAAATCGAACTCAACATGTCGGGCTGCATCAACGCCTGCGGCCATCACCACATCGGCAACATCGGCGTGCTCGGCGTCGACAAGGATGGCGCGGAGTGGTACCAGGTTTCCATCGGAGGCGCCCAGGGCAATGACAGTGCGATCGGCAAGATCATCGGGCCGTCGTTCTCGGCTCAGCAGATGCCGGAAGTGATCGACCGCCTGCTGCACGTGTACGTGCGCGAGCGCCTGGAAGGTGAGCGTTTCATCGATGCCGTGCGTCGTCTCGGGATTGAGCCGTTCAAGCAATATGTTTATGCGACGCCGATCAAGGGCGGCGCGCTGGTAGGGGAAGACGCATATGCGTGAAATCATCAAGGACAAGGCCATCGTCAAGGACGAATGGACGGTGTTGCATCTGCAGGAAGGCGAAGCACCGGAAGCTGCCGTCGTCCCGACCGGGAAGTTCATCGTGCCGCTGACGGTCTGGCAGGCCCAGCGCACGCAACTGCTGGAACGCGCCGACATCGGCGTCTGGATCGCCAGCCACGAACGGCCGGAAGTGCTGAAGGATGACGTGGCAAGGCTGCCGGTCATTGCCGTCGATTTTCCGAAGTTCGCCGACGGCCGCGGCTATTCGATCGCCTACAACCTGCGTACGCGCCTGGGTTTCACCGGCGAACTGCGCGCGATCGGCGACGTGCTGCGCGACCAGATGTTCTACATGCAGCGCGTCGGCTTCAACGCCTTCGCCACGCGTGAAGATCGCAGCATCCATGAAGCCTTGAAGGGCCTGTTCGATTTCTCCGAGGCCTACCAGACTGCGTGGGACCAGAAGCAACCGCTGTTCCGCCGCGTGGAGCGCGGACAGAAGGTCGCACAGGACTGAGGCGATGACTGCCGAGCTCACCCGTCTTGTCCAGGATACGCAGGACACGCTGGAGCGCGTGGCACGCGATTTCTCGCCTGCCGTTTTCGCATCCAGCCTGGCTGCCGAGGACATGGTCCTGACCGACCTGATCCTGCGCGCCAGATTGCCGATCACGATCTTTTCTCTGGAAACCGGGCGCCTGCACAAAGAAACGCTGGCCATGATCGAGCGCGTGCGCGAGCACTACGGTTACGAAATCAAGCTGTACAAGCCCGAGACCGCGGCGATCGACACCTATGTGCAGCAGAACGGCTTGAACGCCTTTTACGACAGCGTGGAAATGCGCAAGGAATGCTGCCGCATCCGCAAGGTCGAGCCGCTCAAGCGTGCACTGGCCGGCAACAAGGCCTGGATCACCGGCCAACGCCGGGCGCAATCGACCACCCGCGCCGAGCTCGCCGTCCAGGAAGACGATGCCGCGCACGGCATGCAGAAGTTCAACCCGCTGGTGGACTGGTCGGAACAGGACGTGTGGGATTACATCCACGCGAACAAGGTCCCGTACAACCCGCTGCACGACAAGGGTTATCCCTCGATCGGCTGCGAACCCTGCACGCGGGCGATCCAGCCTGGAGAAGACATTCGCGCTGGACGCTGGTGGTGGGAAAACGCGGACAACAAGGAGTGCGGGCTGCACGTCGTCGACGGCAAGCTCGTCAGAATCAAGGCAGTGGCAACAACCTGAGTCGTGTCCGGCTCTCACGGGACATCAAATCCAAGAACAAGCGCGAATATGAATACCGCAGTCGAACAAATCTTCCTCGACCAAGCCAGCAACCGTCATCTCGACTGGCTGGAATCCGAAGCGATCCACATCATGCGCGAGGTCGCGGCCGAGTGCGCGAACCCTGCCCTGCTTTTCTCGGGCGGCAAGGATTCGGTCGTACTGCTGCGCATTGCCGAGAAGGCATTCCGTCCGGGCAAATTCCCGTTCCCGCTGGTGCATGTGGATACCGGCCACAACTTCCCCGAAGTGATCGAATTCCGCGACCGTCGCGTGGCCGAACTCGGTGAGCGGTTGATCGTCGGTTCGGTCGAAGATTCGATCAAGCGCGGCACGGTGCGCCTGCGGAATCCACAGACCGATTCGCGCAATGCAGCCCAAGCGGTAACGCTGCTGGAGACGATCGCCGAGCACAAGTTCGATGCTTGCATCGGCGGCGCGCGACGCGACGAGGAAAAGGCGCGCGCCAAGGAACGCATCTTTTCGTTCCGCGATGAATTCGGCCAGTGGAACCCGAAGGCGCAACGTCCCGAGCTCTGGGACCTGTACAACACCCGCGTGCACCCGGGCGAGAACATGCGCGTGTTCCCGATCTCGAACTGGACCGAGCTCGATGTCTGGCAATACATCGCACGCGAAAAACTGGCGCTGCCGCCGATCTATTTCGCGCACCAGCGCGAAGTCATTCCGCGCAACGGCCTGCTGGTTCCGCTGACCGACCTGACGCCGCCGCGCGAAGGCGAAACGGTGGAAACGCGCACCGTTCGCTTCCGTACCGTCGGCGACATCTCCTGCACCTGCCCGGTCGCATCCGACGCCGCAACTGTCGAAGCGATCATCGCCGAAACCGCCGTCACGCAGATCACCGAACGCGGCGCGACCCGCATGGACGATCAGACGTCCGAAGCCTCGATGGAAAAACGCAAGAAGGAAGGGTATTTCTGATGAACGCCGTGGTTGCAGAAAAAATCTCGAACGAAGTCGATACCGGGCGCGGCCTGCTGCGCTTCATCACCGCCGGTTCGGTCGACGACGGCAAGAGCACGCTGATCGGCCGCCTGCTGTTCGACAGCAAGGGCATCTTTGCCGACCAGCTCGACGCGATCTCGCGCGCCAAGCACAAGCGCACGGTCGGCGACACTGTCGACCTGTCCCTGCTGACCGACGGCCTGGAAGCCGAGCGCGAGCAAGGCATCACGATCGACGTCGCCTATCGCTATTTCGCGACACCGAAGCGCAAGTTCATCATTGCCGATACGCCCGGCCACGAGCAGTACACGCGCAACATGGTTACCGGTGCCTCGACTGCCGATGCGGTGATCATCCTGGTCGATGTCTCGAAGGTGAAGTTCGGCGAGGACGGCACGGCGCAATTGCTCACCCAGACCAAGCGTCACTCGACCATTGCCCACCTGCTGCGCATCGAGCACGTGATCGTCGCCGTGAACAAGATGGACCTGGTGAACTACGACCAGAGCGTGTACGACCGCATCGTCACCGCGTACAACAAGTTCGCGGCCCAGCTCGGCCTGGCCGACGTGCGCGCGATTCCGCTGTCCGCTCTGGCGGGCGACAACGTGGTGACCGCGACCGACAAGATGCCGTGGTACCAGGGACCGACCCTGATCGAGCTGCTCGAATCGCTGACCGTCTACGAAGACGCGCACGAAGAACCGTTGCGCTTCCCGGTGCAGCTGGTGGCGCGCCACAACGGGCATGAAGCCAACGACTTCCGCGGCTACATGGGGCGCGTGGAAGCCGGCAAAGTGAAGAAGGGCGACAAGCTGGTGGTGCAACCTGCCGGCCTGAGCGCGACTGTGAAGGACATCGTCACGCTGGATGGCTCGCTGTCCGAGGCGCGTGCTGGCCAGTCGGTCACGCTGTTGCTGGACGAATACCTGGACATCTCGCGCGGTGACATGCTGGCAACGGCCGACGCGCCCGCCACGCTGCTGAAGAGCGTCAATGCCGAAATCTGTTGGCTGTCCGAAGAGCCGCTCGACCTGCGCCGCAAGTACTGGCTCAAGCACACGACCAAGCAGGTCGCCGCGCGCGTGGCGAAGATCGACAGCCTGCTCGACATCAACACGCAGGAGCGCCGCGCCGCCGACGCGCTGAAGCTCAACGATATCGCCACCGTCTCGATCAACGTGCAGCAGCCGCTGGCTGCCGACGCCTACGATGCGATCCGCGCGACGGGCTCCTTCATCCTGATCGACGAAGTCACCCACCAGACGGTAGCCGCCGGTATGATTCGGCTAGGTTGAACTTCACGCACATGGTATGACCACACTCACCGGCACCCCGACTGGCAAGGTTTATCTGGTCGGAGCCGGCCCCGGCGCCGCCGACCTGATCACGGTCCGCGGCGCTCGCATTTTGTCCCAGGCCGACGTCGTGCTCTACGACGCACTGGTCACTTCCCAGATGCTGGAACTGTGCCCGCAAGCCGAGAAAATTTCGGTCGGCAAGCGCTCGGGCCAGCGCTCCACCGCGCAATCGCTGATCAACCAGCAACTGGTCGAATGCGGTCGCAAATACAAGGTCGTGGTGCGGTTGAAAGGCGGTGACCCGATGATGTTCGGGCGCGCCGATGAGGAATTGCGCGCGCTGGAAGAAGCCGGTATCGAAGTCGAAATCGTACCGGGCATCACCGCCGCACTGGCCGCTGCGGCCTCGACCAAACAACCGCTGACCAAGCGTGGCATTGCACGCAGCGTGGCCTTTTTCACTTCCAGCACCGCGCCCGGTCATCCGGAGAAAACCACCCTGCCCGACTGCGACACGCTGATCCAGTACATGGGTGGCAAGGAAGCGATCACGACCTCGCAGCAACTGCTAGCGCAGGGCCGCTCGCCGGCGATGCCGGTGATCGTGATCGAGAACTGCAGCCGGGAAAATGAACGGGTGATGCACCTGCGCCTGTCCGACCTGGCTCAGGGCCTGGCCGCCTGCCAAGGGCCGGTGCTGGTGATGTTCGGCGAGGCATTGGCGACACGCCCTGCGCTTTAGTCATCTCAACAAGATGACGAGCCGCCCGGGCCACGCAGTACCGAGTTGTGGCACGCAAGCGTAACGCGGCCCGCACCCTGTCCAGTTACGCGACTGCATGTCGTCCCCTCGCAGGCGCACTGCTGTCCGGAATAATTTTTCTCGAAAAGGTGCAAGTGATTGGTGTGACTGAAAATTCAGCCCAACACTGAGACTTCCGACTTGAATTTCTCCGGCACGCTCCTTCCCCCTGTCAGGGGGATGAGGACGGGGTTTCGCAAAGCATTGCTTTGCGCCGTCCGAATCCGAGTCGCTTGCAAGCGACGAGGTGGAAGGTTGGGATGGGGCGGCCCGCGTAAGGGGTACGGAGTCTGCGCAACGCATCCCTTCGTTATTACGTTCACACCCCCACCCTAGCCCTCCCCCTAGGAGGGGGAGGGAACCTGACTGCGCATTTCACTCTTTCATGTCAATAAATTTATTCCGGACAGCAGTGCGCGCAGGCGGGAACCCAGTTCGAGAGCTCGTCACGCGACAGACGCATGAGCTGGGCTCCTGCCTGCACGGGAGCGGCTCATCAGGTTTTCCTGGCATGTCGCCTTCCTCCTTGCCCCGCGCAGCCCCGTTGGCACCCCGCTCCCCGTCTTGTCCGATGTCGCTGCGACGCCTCAAAAAGAGTCTTTCCACGCCTGTGAGTTTTTCGCATGCGCCGTGAAATTTAGTCGGTTGCGACGCCCAAATCGACTCCCTACACTCGATTCGCATGGTCCCGGCATGCCGGTCTGCCAATGCCCATTACAAAAACGCGCATCACGCAGGTGCGTATGACAAACGGAGCGGAGTCAAATGAGCGAGACAAGCAGCACGGTACAGGTCAGTCCCCGATTACTTGCGGCCTTGCAGGCGCCGTCGCTGTTGAGAACGCAGAACCTGATCAACGGCCAGTGGGTTGCAGCCGCTTCCGGCGAACGTCATCCAGTCCATAACCCAGCCGACGGCGAGCTGCTGGCTTCGGTGGCCTACTCGACTACCGCCGATGCGGAAAACGCCGTGGCCGCCGCCCAAGCCGCCTTCCGCCCCTGGGCCGCGCGCACAGCGAAGGAACGATCCGCGCTGCTGCGGCGCTGGTACGAGCTGATCGTGCAGAACAAGGACGACCTCGGCCTGATCCTCTCGTTCGAGCAGGGCAAGCCGCTGGCTGAAGCCACCGGCGAGGTGCTGTTCGGCGCCAGCTACATCGAGTGGTATGCCGAAGAGGGCAAGCGCCTGTACGGCGACATCATCCCCACCCATGCGACGAACAAGCGCCTCGGCGTGATCAAGCAGCCGGTCGGCGTCGCCGCAATGATCACGCCGTGGAATTTCCCGAGCGCGATGATCACGCGCAAGGCTGCCCCCGCGCTCGCGGCCGGTTGCACCGTCGTGCTGAAGCCGGCCGAAGACACACCGCTGTCCGCACTGGCGCTGGGTGAGCTGGCCATGCGCGCCGGCATTCCTCCCGGTGCATTGAACATCGTCGTCACCGGCAATCCGGTGCCCATCGGCGCCGTGTTCACTTCCCATCCGGCCGTGCGCAAGCTGTCCTTCACCGGTTCCACCCGCGTCGGCAAGCTGCTGATGAGCCAGTGCGCGGACACGGTCAAGAAGGTCTCGCTCGAACTCGGCGGCAACGCGCCCTTCATCGTGTTCGACGACGCCGATCTGGATGCCGCGGTAAACGGCCTGATGGTCAGCAAGTACCGCAACACCGGCCAGACCTGCATCAGCGCCAACCGCATCTTCGTGCAGGACGGCGTGTTCGACCGCTTTGCCGAGAAGCTGGTGCAGGCGGTCTCGCGCCTGGCCGTCGGCGATCCGGTTGCCAAGGCCGTCGACCAGGGGCCGCTGATCAATCGCGCCGCCTACGAAAAGGTCGGACGCCTAGTCACGGATGCGGTCGAGTGCGGTGCGTGCGTGGCTACCGGCGGCCGTCCGCATGCGCTTGGCAACCTGTTCTACGAACCGACGGTGCTGCTCGACGTGCCGGCCGCGGCCAAGCTGTGGAGCGAGGAAATCTTCGGGCCGGTGGCGGCGCTGACGCGCTTCCACAGCGAGGAAGACGTGATCGCGATGGCCAACGACACGCCGTACGGACTGGCCGGCTATTTCTACAGCCGCGACATCGGGCGCGTCTGGCGCGTGGCCGAGGCGCTCGAAGTGGGCATGGTCGGCATCAACGAAGGAATGATTTCGTCCGAGCTGATTCCCTTCGGGGGCGTGAAGGAATCCGGCATCGGCCGCGAAGGCTCGAAGTACGGCATCGACGATTACGTCGAGACCAAGTACCTGTGCTTCGGCGGCATCTGAGCAAGGTTGGCTCGGCTTGCATTGCCCGCGTCGCGGCTGCCTGGCCGCAGCACTCCACACATTCGATAACAGGAGAC
>DATBUE010000251.1:0-2911 GCA_036516375.1 Noviherbaspirillum sp.
GACGGATTGTCGACGCGGATGATCGAACCGTCGCGCATCTCGACCTCGTAGACCACGGTCGGGGCGGTGGTGATCAGGTCCATGTCGAATTCGCGCTCGAGCCGCTCCTGCACGATCTCCATGTGCAACAGCCCCAGGAAGCCGCAACGGAAACCGAAACCCAGTGCCTGCGACACCTCCGGCTCGTACATCAGGGCCGCATCATTGAGCTTCAACTTTTCCAGCGAGTCGCGCAGTGCGTCGTACTGGTTGGCCTCGACCGGAAACAATCCGGCAAAGACCTGGGGTTGCACTTCCTTGAAACCGGGCAGCGCCTGCGGCGCCGGCTTCGCGGCAAGCGTGATCGTGTCGCCGACGCGCGCGGCCTTCAACTCCTTGATGCCCGCAATGACGAAGCCAACCTGACCAGCCGACAAGCTTTCGCGCGGTTGCGACTTGGGCGCGAACACGCCAATGCTCTCGGTGAGAAATTGCGCGCCGGTAGCCATCAAGGTGATCTTGTCCTTGGGCCGCAGCGTGCCGTTGACGATGCGCACCAACATCACGACGCCGACGTAATTGTCGAACCAGGAATCGATGATCAAGGCCTGAAGCGGAGCATCCGGCTCGCCCTTGGGCGGGGGTACATGCGCGACGATCGATTCGAGCACATCCTCGACCCCCAAGCCAGTCTTGGCCGAGCAGCGCACGGCGTTGCCCGCCTCGATACCGATCACTTCCTCGATCTCGCCGATTGCGTTGTCGGGGTCAGCGGAAGGCAGGTCGATCTTGTTCAGTACCGGAACAACTTCTACCCCAAGATCAAGCGCGGTATAGCAGTTGGCAACGGTCTGCGCCTCGACACCTTGCGAGGCGTCGACTACAAGCAGCGCACCTTCGCATGCCGACAGGGAGCGGCTGACTTCATAGCTGAAGTCAACGTGGCCGGGCGTGTCGATCAGGTTCAGGTTGTAGACCTTGCCATCGCGTGCCTTGTACGACAGGGCAGCGGTCTGCGCCTTGATCGTGATGCCGCGCTCGCGCTCAAGGTCCATCGAGTCGAGTACCTGGGCTTCCATTTCGCGCTCGGACAGACCACCGCATAACTGGATGATGCGATCAGCGAGCGTGGATTTTCCATGGTCGATGTGCGCGATGATGGAAAAATTGCGGATGTGTTCCATTAACGAGGAGGCAATTGCAAAAAAGGCGCCCCGGGTGAGCGCCTTGCAGGTGGAGTCGTGCGACGGCCGGCATTTTACCGGATTTCCTCACCAATATTCGGTGGAGAGGGGAATTCAGTGCAGAGGGTCGTCCCGCAGGAAGGCGCGTACCTTGGGTTCGTCGAAGAAGTAATTGCAAAGACGCACGGTCGCCCCCTCCCCCTTGCGTGCGAGCAGAACCGGCACCAGTTCGTCGAACTGGGCCAGCAAATCTTCGTCCGCATCCACATCCGCCAGCTCAACCGTGAACGCGTACTCGCCGCTCAATGATTGCAAGGCCTGCAGCATGTCGTCGCACAGATGGCAGTACGAACGTGTGTAGAGCGTGAAATGCACCATCGGAGGTCGCTTGGAGTCGATGAATACCCGTCAGTTCGTCACTGGGGCAATGGACGAATCGGCACGAATTGCGACGCATCGCCGCGCCGAACCAGCACCACCGCCATCTTGCGCGGCTCGAGCTTCGCTACCTGCGCGTTGAACTGCCGCACATTGCTGACATCGGTGTTGTTCAACTGGAGAATCACATCACCGGGTCGGATATCGGCACGTGCGGCCGCGCCTTCCGATGCATCGACGATTACGCCGCCGTCGATCCGCAATTCCTTCTTCTGCGCCTCGGACAAATCGCTCACGACCAAGCCAAGCGCATTGGGCGCCTGTTGCGGCTTGGGCTTGCGCTCTTCTCGAGCAGGAGCTTTTTCAGGCTCGAGTTCGGCGATAACCAGACTCAGCTCGCGTGCAGCGCCGCGTCGCCATACGCTAACGGACGCCTTGCTGCCCGGCTTGGTGGCGCCCACCATACGTGGCAAGTCGTTGGCCTTTTCGATACTCGCACCATTGAAGCGCAGGATGATGTCACCAGCTTCCAGCCCGCCCCGCTCGGCCGGGCTACCCGGCTCGACGCGCTGCACCAAGGCACCTTGTGCACGCGCCAGGCCGAGCGATTCAGCCACGTCTTTGGTGACTTCGCCGATCTGCACCCCGATGCGGCCGCGCGTGACGCGTCCGTTGGTCTTGAGTTGTTCCGCCACACGCATCGCTTCATCGATAGGCACTGCGAACGAGATGCCCATGAAGCCGCCCGAGCGGCTGTAGATCTGTGAGTTGATTCCGATAACTTCACCGCGCATATTGATCAGCGGGCCACCGGAGTTGCCGGGATTGACTGCAACATCGGTCTGAATCAGCGGCAGGTAATCGCCCGTGTCACGCGCCTTGGCCGAGACGATTCCAGCAGTGACCGTGTTCTCAAGCCCGAAGGGCGAGCCAATTGCAATCACCCACTCGCCAACGCGCAGCCGATTCGGGTCGCCCACGGTGAGCCGAGGAAGATTATTGCCATCGATCTTGACGACGGCAACGTCCGTGCGACGGTCCTGCCCCACGATCTTGGCGCGAAACTCGCGCTTGTCGGTCAAGGTCACGTAGACCTCGTCCGCCCCCTCGACTACATGGGCATTGGTCAGCAAGAAGCCGTCCGGAGAAATAATGAAACCGGAGCCCACGCCGCGCGGCACTTCTTCTTCCTGTTGAGGCCGTCGATTGCGCGGAGCGGGTTGCTGCTGCGGAGGCACCGGGATTCCGAAGAAGCGGCGGAAGAATTCCTGCATTTCCTCATCTTCGATTCCAGGCAGAGGGGCCTGCCCTTGGCCAGGGCGGACACGCTGGGTCGTTCGGATATTTACGACAGCGGGGCCGGCACGATC
>DATBUE010000252.1:0-2042 GCA_036516375.1 Noviherbaspirillum sp.
CGAGCCGGGCATGCGCTGCGGCGGATGTTCGCGAAACATGTTACGTACCAGCCAGACCACATCGAGCTGGGGCGGCCGGCTATCTGTCGGCGCCGCCGCTGCCAGCGCCAGCGGGGCGCGCTCGCGTACGTAAAAGCCCGAACCGCGGCGCGATTCCAGATAACCCTGCGCCACCAGCCGGTCATAGGCTTCCACCACCGTGAAGCGCGAAACCGCATGCGAATCCGCGAACTGGCGGATCGAGGGCATGCGCGCACCGCTGCGCAGCAGCTTGTCGTCGATGCGTGTCTGGATCAGGCGCACGATCTGCTCGACCAGCGAGGTACCGTTCTCGCGTGACAGCACGGCCGAACCGGGGAAGGAGCGGGCGCTAACTGCGCGCGGCTTGCGTGCCGGAAGTGTATTGGTCATCGGGCCGTGACAATGGATGGAATTAATTGAAAAAGTGTGCCGGTAGTGTACCGGTCTGGTCGATTAGGATAGGGCGACTCGATGCAGCGTGCAAGCCACCACCCAGCCGATCCATTTCAGTCCATGCCAGCGACCTTGCGATGAAGCCTTCCTTTCTCGTTTCCCTCTTTGCCCCGCGGGGTGTGCAAACACTCCACGATCAGGAAAGGCGCGGCATGTGGCTGGGCCTGGTTGGCGTGGCGATGTTCAGCCTGACATTGCCGTTTACCCGTCTGGCGGTGGCGGAGCTGAATCCGGTACTGGTTGCGCTCGGTCGTGCCGTGGTGGCCGCACTGGCGGCGATGCTCCTGCTGTGGCGGATGAAGGCGAGTTGGCCAGCGCGGCAATGTTGGGTTCCGCTGGCCATTACCGCGCTTGGCGTCGTGATCGGGTTTCCGCTGTTTTCCTCGCTGGCCATGCGTGAAGTCTCGGCTTCGCACGGGGCAGTCGTGGTCGGCATCCTGCCGCTGGCTACCGCCCTGGTGGCGGCGCTGCGCTTTGGTGAGCGTCCCTCGGTTGGCTTCTGGATCGCGGCAGTCGCCGGAAGTGCAGCGGTGGTCGCATTCGCGTTGATGCAGGGAGGAGGGCGCCTGCACATGGCCGACCTGGCTTTGCTTGCGGCCGTGATCGCCGCGGCGTTCGGCTATGCCGAAGGCGGTCGGCTGGCGCAAACGCTCGGCGGCATCCAGGTGATCTGCTGGGCGCTGCTGCTGGCCTTGCCGCTGCTGCTTCCGGTTTCGCTGTGGCTGGCTTGGCAACACGGCATGACTGCATCGCCGCGCGCCTGGCTCGGCTTTGGTTACGTTTCTCTGTTTTCCATGTTTGCCGGCTTCTTTTTTTGGTATAAAGGCCTGGCTTTGGGCGGCATTGCCCGCGTCGGACAGGTGCAGTTGCTGCAACCCTTCCTGACGCTGGTGGGTGCCGCCTTTCTGCTTGGAGAGAGGCTGGAAGCGGGGCATCTGTTGTTCGCGCTGCTCGTCATCGCACTGGTGGCGATCGGACGGCGCATGCCGGTGTCGCGCACCGCCCCGCACATCGAGATCCGGCCGTCCGCGGGACGGCCATGAGTGGGAGTTGTCCGTGTCCGTCTACGAAAAACTGAAACAACTGAATATCACCCTGCCCAGCGTCGCCGCACCGGTTGCGGCTTACGTGATGCATGCGCGAAGCGGCAACACGGTTTACCTGTCCGGCCACATCGCCAAGAAGGACGGCAAGCCCTGGGTCGGCCAACTCGGGCGCGACATGCAGACCGCGGAAGGCAAAGAGGCAGCGCGTGCGGTGGCAGTGGACTTGATGGCGACCCTACAGGATGCCTGCGGCGGCGATCTGAACCGCGTCGTGCGCATCGTCAAGCTGACCAGTCTGGTGAATTCGACCGGAGACTTCACCGAGCATCATCTGGTCACCAACGGCGCTTCCGAATTGTTCGGCGAAGTATTCGGTGCCAAGGGCCTGCATGCACGCGCGGCTTTCGGCGTGGCACAGATTCCACTGGGCGCCTGCGTTGAAATTGAATTGATTGCCGAAGTGGCGTAACAGGCTGTTGAAAAACTACTGCGCAGCCCGATCTCGGGACCTGCGGTGCTCTG
>DATBUE010000253.1:0-8154 GCA_036516375.1 Noviherbaspirillum sp.
AAGCGCCTCGCTCATGGCTGGTACCAGTTCAACCCCAAACTCTCGGTGCGGCGCCGCGCCGGGGCGGAAGAAAGCTGGATGCCGGTGTACGCCGCGCTCAACCTGCACCTGATCCACGAAGTCGCCTGGCGCGACTGGATCGACAGCCGCGGTGCGATTCATGCACTGCTGGATGCGGCAGGGCTGCCGGCCTGCGCGGAGTCGGTCGCAGAGGGCGTGCAGGGCTGACCGGAACGCCAGCCCACGCCGGCCTCAATACGGTCGTTCCTTCGCCGGCTCCTGGTTGTTCCCCGAGCGCCTCCTACCAAGACAGTCACGCGAGGTCTTCCGCGCTCAAGTGACGTGACGGGCTGGACGGACAATCTCCAGCACGAGCCTTACGGCTGATCAGTCAGCGCATTGCCAGCGTCACTCCGGTCAGCAACGCACATGCACACAGAGAACTGAGCAAGGCGAATAGCCAGTTCTTGCCGATGCTGACCTGATACAGCGATATCCCCGAGTAGCGCGAGGCCGTCAGCGACAGCACCGAGAACGGCGTGAGGATCGCGGACAGGCCCCAGCCGGTCAGCAGTGCGGCCATGTGGGCCACTGGTGCCAGACCCAGCAAGTCCGGCGTAATGGTGGAGGCAAGGAAGACGGCGGAGAGCACAGGATGCACGCCGGCCAGCGCCATCGTCATGATCGCCACCAGCAGGAAGGCCAGACCGAAGAAGGGCAGGCCGGACAGCGCGGCGCCGATCTGTTGCGCCCAGTGCGGCGGGAAGGCTGCGGCCATGATGCTGCCGGCGCAACCGGCGGCCATGAAGACCAGCGCTTCGCTGGCCAGGCGCGGATAGCTGGCTGCGGTTTCGGCGAAGTTGTCGCGCACGTTGGCCCAGCGCCGGTGCGTGGCGCCGGTGGCAAGGTGGAAGACTAGTGCTGTCAGTGGTGCCAGCAGCACGACGCCCGCGGAGACCACGATGCCGAGCAGCTTGCTGGTGGTGAGCAGCAAGCCCATGAAGGCCAGCAGCGGTAGCAGCAGTGGCAAGCCGTCGCGCAGCAAATCGGTTGTGGTCCGGCGTCCGACTGCCGGCCGCTCCGGGCGCGGGTGGCGGCGATTGTGGAAGAGCACCAGCAGCGCGCCGACGATCAGCGTGACCTGCGCCAGTGCCAGCCCGACCGGGAAGATGTCGATCCAGTGCAATGTCGGATACAGCGCCAGCAGCGTGACCATGTTGCCGAACACCGGGCTCCAGAAACCGGCGGCGCCGAAGCCGCGCGTGACGCCGATGATGGCTTCGGTTTTTTCTTCGCCGTGCGGCTCCTGCGGTGGTGCAGCCATCACCAGCATGATGTGCGAGCCGGCCATGCCGAGCATGCCGGAAAAAATCTGGCTCGATAGCGTGAACGAGAGGTAGCGCCGGTTGCTGGCCTGGCCGCGCAGGGCCGCACCGACTTGCTGCACGCGCGGGCTTTTCAATGCGCATTGCGCCAGCAGCAGCACGCTGGAAATCATCGCCAGCAGCAAGCCGGAAATGAAAATGCCGCGCTGGAGCGCGGCAAGCGGTTCGCGTGCAACGGGCAGCAGCACGATGGTCACGCCGAACAGCAGGATGGCAGTCTTGCGCAGGCGCGGCGGCACGAGATCGCGTCCGGACCAGACCAGCACTGCGGCGGCGGCAATCAACACTACCGCCAGAAAATCCGGGCCGCCGAATGCGCGCGCGAGGATGGTGGCCATGATCGTGCCGACCCCCGCAGCCGCAAGCACGGGTGCGGACAGGGCGGGGACGGCGTCGGGTTTCATGGTGCTTTCCGCATGGAAACGAAGCGCTCGATTATGCAGGAATCGCGCGCAGCGCGTTGGCGCTGGCTGCGGGTTGTTGTTCGCACCTTCTTATCGGGCGTCTTCCTGTTGCGCATCTTCCTCGTCACGCAGGATCTGCATCGCCTTCGCCAGCGCGACTTGATAGCGCGTCTGCTCGCGCGCCACCGCCGCTTCATCCCAGTCGTAGAAACCCTTGCGGCTGGCGCTCTTGACGCCGTAGTCGCCGTTCTTGACCAGGTTCTGCATCAGCGGTGCCGGTTCGGTGCTGTTGTTCAGGTGCGGGTAGATCGTGGCTGCGGCAGCGCAATGGATGTCGATGCCGGCCAGGTCCTTTTGCAGCAGCGGGCCGGCGGCGATGTAGCGGAAGCCGAAGCCGTAGCGCACGGCGGTGTCCACGTCTTCCGCGCTGGCGAAACCTTCGTCGACCAATGCGATGGCTTCACGCATCATCGCGTGCTGGATGCGGTTGGCGAGGAAGCCCGGCACGTCGCGCTTGACCTGCACCGGCTTCTTCTTCACTGCACGCATGATGTCGCTGGCTTCCCGCGCCTTGGCTTCGTCGGTGTGCTCGCTGCGGATGACTTCGACCGCGGGAACCAGGTGCGCGGGCATGAAGAAGTGCAGGCCGAGCATGCGCGACTGGGTCTGGCAGCCTTCTCCGATACGGCTGATCGGGAAGCCGGAGGAATTGCTGGTGAGTGGAATGTGCGCGGGGGCGGTTTGGTCGAGAGCGCGGAAGATCTGTTGTTTGACTTCGAGCTTCTCGGGCGCGCACTCGATCATGATCGCGACGCCGTTCCAGTTGATGTCGGAGAGATTGGCGAGTGCGTTGACGCTGCCGCCTTCACGGTGGATGCCCATCGTCTGGCCGGATTCGGCGACGAGGGCGGGGAGGGCGTTGCGGCGTTCGGGGTTCGGTTCGACGACCTGGGTGTTCCAGCCGGCGGCGTAGAAGAAGCCGGCAACGTCGGTACCCATGACGCCGCCGCCGATGATGACTGCTGATTGGGACATTGTGTGTTTGGAGAGCGTGATTTGAATGGACGAGACCGTGTTCGAACGGTCGCGAAACGGTTCCCTCCCCCTTTCAGGGGGAGGGCTAGGGTGGGGATAGTGAGCTCGAATTCACGCTGTCTGTTATTCGAGCTTCACACCCCCATCCCAACCTTCCCCCTAAGAGGGGGAACGAGCTGCGCTGGTGGTGGCGCGAAGGTATGCCGCGAAGGTTGGTGCGGCTTACACGCCCGACATCGAGAAATTCAACCCTTTCAGCATCTCCAGTAATTCCCCGCGCTGCTGTCCGCCCAGCTTCACCAGCGGCGGACGAACATTCGCGAACACTTCATCGCCGGCAAAGTGCGCCAGCGTAGCCTTCATCGCGGGAATCATCGGGAACTTGGCGAAGGTATTGCGCACCGCGTCCAGCGCCTTCTGCTGGTCGTCGGCATCGGCTTGCTGCCAGGTCTTGAAGAGTTGGGCGATCGGGGCCGGGTTGACGTTGCCGGTGGCGGTGATACAGCCAGCGCCGCCGCCGCGCAGCGTGGCAAGCAGGAAGCTTTCGCTGCCGGCGAAGACATCGAAGCCTTGCGGCTGGAAACGATCTAGCATGGCCTTGGTGTTGTCCCAGTTGCCCGAGCTGTCCTTGATGCCGGCGATGGTGCCTGGGTAAGTCTTCAGCAGGCGCTCGATCAGGTCGAGGCTGATCGGGACGTTCGATACTTGCGGGATGTGATACAGGTAGATACGCAGGCGGTCGTCGGCTACGCGCTGGATGACTTCGCTGTAGCTGGCGAACAGGCCGTCGTCGGAAACGCCCTTGTAGTAGAACGGCGGCAGCATCAGGACGCCGGCCGCGCCGCGCTGCACCGCGTGGCGGGTCAGGTCGACGGTGTCGGTCAGCGCGCAGGCGCCGGTGCCCGGCATCAGACGCGCGCCGGGTACGCCGGCATCGACCAGTGCGTCGAGCAGCGCGATTTTTTCGCCGGTCGACATGGAGTTCGCTTCCGAATTTGTACCGAAGACGGCGAGGCCGACATCCTGGCTCAACAGCCATTGGCAATGACGCACCAGGCGAGCGGCGTCGGGTGCGAGGTCGTTGCCGAAGGGGGTGAGCACCGGCGAGAAGACGCCGCGCAGTTTGGTTGTGGTCATTGTTCTCTCTCCATTGAATTCAGTGTCGTTTCCATTGTTCGGGCGGTAGGTTGGGCTGACGCAGGAAGCCCAACGTGAATGGCGATGACGTCGATGTTGGGCTTCGCTGCGCTCAACCCAACCTACATGTCTGACGCAGGAAGCCCAACACCGGCGCCATTTCCATTCGCGTTGGGCTTTCTTCGTCAGCCCAACCTACCGTCTCGGCACCCACTTCCTGTCACTCCCGCCTGCCCGGGAACGACATGTCTTGGTTTACCGGACGTTAGGGGCAAGGTGATGCCTGCGTACTTACGCCCACTTCTCCACCGCATACTTCTCCACCGCCTTTTCATCAAAGCCGAAGCCCAGGCCCGGCGTCTTCGGCACGATCAAGTTGCCGTTGTCGAATTGCAGTTGGGTATCGACCAGGCGGCGGAAGTTCAGCACCTGATCGTCCGAGAAAAATTCTACGTAGCGCGCGTTCGGCGTGCTGGCGACCAGATGCACATGCAGGTCGTGGAACCAGTGCGGGCAAACCGTGACGCCATAACCGGCCGCCATCGCAGCGATGCGACGGAACTCGGTGATGCCGCCGCACACTGCAGCATCGGTCTGCAAAATCGAGGCTGCGCGCTTTTGCAGCAGTTCCTGATGACGCCAGCGTCCGGCTTCGATTTCGCCAGTGGCAACGGTGATCGGCGTGCGACGCGCGAGCTCGGCGTGGCTGTCGATATCGTCCGGGCTGAACGGTTCCTCAATGAAGTAAGGGTTGTACTTTTCGTAGCGCCGCATGTATTCGACGGCGGTCGGCACATCGCTCCAGGCGTTGTTGGCATCCATCATCAAGAGGATGTCGTCGCCGATCGCTTCACGCGCGGCGGCGATGCGTGCTTCCTCTTCCTTCAGGCCGTAGCGGCCGACCTTGATTTTCACCGCCTTGAAGCCGAGCTTCACGTAACCGGCCAGTTCCTCGCCGAGCTTGGCCGGGGTCTTGCCTTCCAGGTAGTAACCGCCGGAGGCGTAGGCCGGAACGGTGTCCTTTGCATAGCTGCCCAAGTATTGCGCCAGCGGCAGGCCGGCGGCGCGGGCGTTGCGGTCCCACAGCGCGTTGTCGACGATGGACAGCGCGCGCATCACGGAACCGGCGCGGCCGTGCAGCAACGAGTCCTGGTACATCTCCTGCCACAGGCCTTCGACGCGCAATGCGTTTTCGCCGATCAACATCGGCTTGAACAGTTCGCGCACCGCATGCGCCACCAAGATGCCGGCGCGGCTGCCGCCGTAGCAGAAGCCGATGCCTTCATGGCCGTCGGCGGTGCGGATCTTCACCAGCACGTAGTCGCGCGCGGAGACCTTGCGGGTGGAGAAGGAGGTGACGTTGTCGAGGGGGATGGAGACGGTGCGGGTTTCTACGGAGACGATGCGGGAGTCGTTGATGTAGTCGGTGGTGTGGGTGGTCATTGGGGTGTCCTTGTGAAATCCGTTAGGAGGAGCGGGAGAGCGAGTTCGCTCGAGTTACCTCTGTAAGATCCCCTCCCCCTATCAGGGGGAGGGTTAGGGTGGGGGTGCGGAGTTTGATTAAGCGCTTGCCTCTGTTCGAGCTTCGCACCCCCATCCCAACCTTCCCCCTTGCAGGGGGAAGGAGCCTTTTCTCTGGGCGCGTACTTCTTCGCCTTTACTTCTTCGCTTTCGGCACCGAATCCGTCATCTCGGTCGCCTGCAGGAAATCGAAGTCGCAACCCTTGTCCGCCTGCGTGACGGTTGTCAGGAACAGCTTGCGATACCCACGCTCCTTCGGATCGATCACGAATGGTTTGGCCTCCTTCGCGCGCGCCGCCAGTTCTTCATCCGATACCAGCACCGACAGCTCGCGTTTGGCGACCGACAAACGAATCCGGTCACCATTGCGCACCAGACCGAGCGGGCCGCCGATGGCAGTCTCTGGCGTCACGTGCACGACGATGGTTCCGCCGGCCGTACCCGAAATGCGTCCGTCCGAAATGCGCACCATGTCCTTCACGCCCAGGCGGCCGATCTTCTTCGGGATCGGGATGTAGCCGGCTTCCGGCATGCCGGGCGCGCCGACCGGGCCGATCTGCTTCAACACCAGCACGTCATCCGGATTCACGTCCAGATCTTCCGAATCGATGCGCGCGGCCAGGTCTTCCATGTTCTCGAACACCACGGCGCGGCCTTCGTGTTCCATCAGCGCAGGTGAAGCTGCCGACTGCTTGATGATCGCGCCGCCCGGAGCGATGTTGCCCTTCAAAACCGCGATGCCGCCTTCCTTGTAGATCGGCTGGTCGAAGCTGCGCACCACGTCCTGTGCGAAGGGCGCCGGAGCCGCTTCCATTTCCTCTCCCAGCGTGCGGCCGGTCACCGTCATCGCATTCAGATGCAGCAACGGCTTCAGTTCGCGCAGCACGGTGACCAGGCCGCCAGCCTTGTGGAAGTCTTCCATGTAGTGCTGGCCGGACGGCTTCAGGTTCACCAGCACCGGCGTTTCCTCGCTCATCTTGTCGAGCTGGGCGAAGTCCATTGCGATGCCCATGCGGCCGGCAATCGCAGTCAGGTGGACGATGGCATTGGTAGAGCCGCCGATGGCCAGCAGCACGCGCAGCGCATTCTCGAAAGCCTTGGTCGTCAGGATCTTGTCCGGCGTGATGCCGTTTTCGATCATGGCCATCGCGGTCTGACCGGTGCGTTCGGCCACGCGGATGCGGTCGGCGGTCACGGCCGGCGGCGAAGCGCCACCAGGAACCGACATGCCGAGCGCTTCGGCGATGCAGGCCATCGTCGAGGCCGTGCCCATTACCGAGCAGGTGCCGACGGAAGCCACGAGTTGATTGTTCACATCGGCGATCTGCTGTTCGTTGATTTCGCCGCCGCGGAAGTTGCCCCAGAAGCGGCGGCAGTCGGTGCAGGCGCCGACGCGTTCGCCGCGATTGGAGCCGGTCAGCATCGAGCCGGTGACGAGCTGGATCGCCGGCACGTTGGCCGAGATCGCGCCCATCAATTGCGCAGGCACGGTCTTGTCGCAGCCGCCGATCAGCACCACCGCATCCATTGGCTGGGCGCGGATCAGTTCCTCGGTATCCATCGACATCAAATTGCGCAGGAACATCGAAGTCGGGTGCGCAAAGCTCTCGTGGATGGAGATGGTCGGGAATTCGACCGGAATCCCGCCGGCCAGCATCACGCCGCGCTTGACCGCTTCGATCAGTTGCGGGGCGTTGCCGTGGCAGGGATTGAAGCCGCTGCCGGTATTGGCGATGCCGACGATCTTGCGCGACAGCGCATCCTCGGTATAGCCGGCGCCCTTGATGAAGGCCTTGCGCAGGAAGAGGGAAAACTCGATGTCGCCGTAGTTGGTCAGGCCTTTTTTCAAGCCACTGGGTTTGTCTTTGTCTGCCATCGCGGGTCCAGGTTGAAGGGGTGAGAGGGCGGGCCGGACGAGCCTTGCCATGGGAACTGGAAAGCATGATAGCCGCCACTTTCGGAATGGCGCAAGTATTTGCGACAAGATTATTGATAATAATATGGTGAAGTTTGTTGACAATGATATTGGGCCTGACTAGCATGCAATGGCATCGCTTCCCACTACCGCCGGGCTCCACGGGTCTGGCGTGCTTTTCCTCTTAAAACAAACCAGGAGACTGAAATGCGATATCTGAAGAAATCTGCCTGCGTGCTGGCCGTTGCACTTGCATTGCCGCTCGCCGCTCATGCGCAGAAGTACAGCGCCGGCGATGAAATCACGGTGGTGCAGGGCTTCAAGGCCGGTGGCGGAAGCGATGCACTGGCGCAGTTGGTGCAGCCGTATCTGGCCAAGGAGCTGGGTGTCACTTTCGTGAACCGTTATCAGCCTGGCGCAACCGGTGCGATTGCCTGGACCCAGTTGGCCAAATCGACCAAGCCTGACGGGAAGACGATCTCGATCACCAACACGCCGATGTTGATGACCAACTACATCATGAACGACTCGATCAAGTACTCGATCGACGAGCTGACCCCGCTGGCCAACGTGGTCACCGACCCTGGCGTGGTGGTCGTGTCCAAGGACAGCAAGTACAAGACGATGAAGGACTTGCTGGCTGCAGCCAAGGCGAACCCGGGCCGCGTCACGATCGGCAACTCCGGCGTGGGCGGCGATGACTTCTTCTCGGTGATCATGATCGAGCGTGCCTCGGGCCTGAAATTCCAGCAAGTGC
>DATBUE010000254.1:0-6276 GCA_036516375.1 Noviherbaspirillum sp.
ATATGGATCGCGTAGGATGAGGCGTTCTGAAATGTGGTGCAGTACGGTCGTCAACACTTCCGGGTCGCCATATTTACGGGCAGCTTTACTGGCAGCTTCGACCAGCTCAATGGCAGCTTTGCCTCCCACCTCATGGTCGAATTTGTCGAGCTTCCTTGCGCAACTTTCAAATAGAACGTGTGCAGTATCCGCAGGAGCATCGGAATCCAGGCTTATACAATTCCTGAATGTGTCCAACTGATGCTCCAGGGGGAGAAGCGGAATATTGCCAGCAAAATTTCCAATTAAAACCGCCCTGGACTCGGGGTCTGGAAGCGAGGCTGCAATCGCCAAGCCAAGCCCGTGGAATGCCATTCGGATTTTGGCGGAGAACTGCCCTTTTTTTCCCGCAAATAGGAGCATGCTTGCAGCGGCATAAGGATCTGCCTTCGCTTCAACGTACTTCAACATACGCTGAAGTGCTCCGGCATCCGGACGTTGCTGTTCCGGCGTCATTGCCAAGGCTTGCTGAAAGAATGCAGAAGCCGTTTTAAAAATATATGCAGATGGTGCTGCACGGATCTCTTCAACAGGGCTCGCATGGCAAGCCTCCATCAAATCGCGGAACGCCCGCACGTCCTTTATCAGCCGATCTTCACTGGCTGTTGTGGCACCGCCGCGAAACTTTGACCCGATGGTTTCCAAGATATCGTCAAATGGAGTGACGGTTTCTCCATTGGCCTTGTGAGTGGAAAAGAATTGATCCCGTGAAATCACCCCGTCCCTGAGCGTGGAGATGACGGCTTCTTTAATTGCTCGTATTTCTGGCTCGTCGAATTCGAACATCGCCACAACCGCTGCGGCCAGACGGCTGTGAGGACTGCCTGAAGCATCGCTGTCCCGGCGGCACAGTTCTGCACGATGGTGCTCGACCTTCTTGCGGAAGTCTTCTTCCTCTTGGTTTGGGAGAGAGGTATTTTCGTGAACGTCATGGTTTGCCTGTATTGGGATGGGAGCTTCTGATGCTGGCGAGCCTGAGGATGGGCCACGCTTGACCATAGTCAAGCCACGTTTGACCATAGCCAAGACGGCTCCTGCTGAATTTTGTTGCTTTTTTAAGGGTGGTTCTTCGGTAGAGGAGGTGCTAGATGACGCGCTCGCGCTGCACACGGGCTCTCTTTCTCTTTTCAATGATGACTGCTCGCTCAACGCTCCTTCCTGAGGTGAACGAGGGGAAATGAAGGGGCGATGGCTTCCAATAGAACTGGTCATGCTATTTTCCTTTTCGTACGCAACGGTGATGACATCGGTTAAAGGGCCTGTTTGGTATTTGTTGAGCAGGCATGCAGCTTCGGCACCCGCTGAATCGCTATACGTTGCGAGTGTCGCAGCGGTTGGTGGGTGAGAAGATGACTGCCGGTTTCCGGGATTGCCCGAAGGGGCGAATGAGAAAGGCCCTTTGCTCTTGAATGGCGCTGAGTTGTGCAAAGTTCCATTCCAGATATGAAAGTGTCCGAACCGGATCCGTTTTGTGCGGAACGCCGCTACCCAGCCAACCCGGAAGCTACTTTTCACGTTGGAAGCGGGTATGCGAGGCAAAGCGGCGGACATTCAGTTACCGCAGTACCGGACAGGACCAAGGGCATTGGCCGCGCCTGTCCAAGGCGCGACTATATAATCGGCCACGTTCGCCCCCTTTGCTCTGCACCACCATGAAAACTCCCATCCCTCCCTCTGCCCGCAAGCCTCTCTGGACCAAGGTGGTACTGCTCCTGTTCGTTGCGGCGATAGCCGGCGCAAGTTACTTCGCGCTTTTTTCGCGGCAAAGTGCGCCTGATGTGACGTTCTCCAGTCTGGATGGCAAGCAGATCAGCATGCAAAGCCTGCGCGGCAAGGTGGTGGTCGTCAATTTCTGGGCGACGAGTTGCACCACTTGCGTGGCGGAGATGCCGGAGATGGTCGAGACCTATGAAAAGTACAAGGCCCGCGGCATGGATTTCGTCGCCGTCGCGATGCAATACGATCCGCCCAACTACGTGATCAATTTCGCGCAAACGCGCAAGCTGCCATTCACGGTGGCGCTGGATCACACAGGCAATGTCGCAGCGGCGTTCGGCGACGTGCAAATGACGCCGACTACCTTCGTCGTCGACAAGAACGGCACCGTGCTCAAGCGTTACCTGGGCCAGCCGGATTTTGCTGCCTTCCATCAATTGCTGGAACAAGCGCTGGCTGCATGAGGCGCATGATGGACCGGGGCCGGTATTGCTGCCGCTGCCTCCGATGAACCTTCCCGTTTTCTTTCTTCCGGCACTGCGCGGCTCGCTCCGCATGACGCGCGACGCGCTGATGCAAGCGCAATCGCCTGCCGAATGAGCAGAGCCGCCTTGAAATTCTCCGGACTGTCTTTTCGCCAGATCTTGCTGGCGGCCTTTCTGCTGATTGCCGTGTTGTTGAGCGGCACCTCGGTGCATGCCTTGCTGACTCTTGAGCGATTGGCGGCGCACAGTCGCGAGACCGCGCGCGATGCGGTGCGGCTGACCGAGAATGCCCAATTGCTGGCCGAGCGCACGGTCGCGATGGAGCGCAGCGCGCGCCAGTTCCTGGTGCTGGATGATCCCGCCTTTCGCGTGCGCTATGCGGAAGCCTGGACGCAGGCGCAAGGCGCGCTGGCTGCGCTGGCGACGGCTTTGCCGCAGGTGCCGGATCAGGTCGACGCCTGGATGAAGGAAAGCGAAGCGGCGTGGTCGGTATTGCAGACGCCGGCGCGGCGGCGCGCGGCGAGAGAGCAGCCGTTGCAGGATGCGTTTGCGCGCCTGCCGCAGATCAACGAGCGCCTGGCATTGGAAAGCAAGCGTGAAGTCGAACGCCGCAACAACGTGCTGCTCGATGAACTGGAACGGCAGCGCGCGTTGCTGACGGCGCAAGCCATCGCCGCCATCGTGCTGGCGGTGGTGCTGTTCCTGGGTTTCGGCGCCTGGCTCTCGCGTCCGCTGGCGGCGATCGAAGGCGCGATCGGGCGCCTGGGCGAGAACCGTTTCGATCAGCCGGTGGCCGTGCACGGGCCGGCTGACTTGCGCCGTCTCGGCCAGCAGCTCGACTGGTTGCGCCAGCGGCTGGCCGGCCTGGAAAACGACAAGGAGCGCTTCCTGCGGCATATCTCGCACGAGCTGAAGACGCCGCTGGCCGCACTGTGCGAAGGGGTGGCCTTGCTGGAAGACGAAGTGGTGGGACCGCTGTCGGCCAACCAGCGGGAAGTCGCGCATATCCTGCGTCAGAACACCGCGGCGCTGCAGACGCAGATCGAAGATCTGCTGCGCTACAACGCAGCTACTTTCGATGCCCAGCATCTGGCGTGCGAGCCGCTCGATCTGCCGGCTTTGTTGCGACAGGTCATCGACGCCCAGCGCTTGCAATGGCAGGCTGCTGCGCTGCGCGTGGACGTGGAAGACCATCTGGCTTCGCAGGCCTCGGTCATGGCCGATCCCGACAAGCTGGGTATCGTGCTGGGGAACCTGCTGTCGAATGCGGTGCGCTTCAGCCCGCACGGCGGCACGATTCGCTTCGTGCTCGCGCGCGAGGCCGGTCTGGTGTGCATTGATTGCATCGACCAGGGGCCGGGCGTGGCCGCTGCGGACGTGGCGCGCGTGTTCGAGCCTTTCTACCAAGGCCAGCACCAACCGCCCGGTGCACGACGCGGCAGCGGCATCGGTCTGTCGATCGTGCGTGAATACATTGAAGCCCATGGCGGCACGGTGCGTCTGTTGTCCGCAGCGCCCGGCGCCCATTTCCGGATTGAATTACCCGATGAACGCTGATTTCCCGTTTTTCCTTTCGCGCGGGCTGCCCGGTCTGTTGCTGTGCCTGATGGGCGTGCTGCTGGCGGGCTGCGCAAGCAAGCCGGCTGCGCCAATCTCGCCGCCGCCTGCGGCCGTACCGGTGCCCGTGACCGTAGCCGAACCTGTTGCCGATCCCATCAGGGAATTGCTGGCCTATCACACTGCATTGCGGCGCTTGCCGCAGGGGGAATTGCAGAAGGAGCTGAACAAGCTGGAGATTCAACCCGCAAGCGCACGTTTGACGCTGCAAAAGGCCATCGTCCTGGGATTGCTGCAGGGGCTGGGCGATCTGGCGCGTGCGCAATGGCATCTCGAAGGCGTGCTCAATTCGGTCGAGGCCGAGGCAGTCGCGCTGCGTCCGCTGGCGCTGCTGCTGGCGAGCGATTATGCGCAGCAGCGGCGCCTCGGCGAGCAGGTCGACAAGCTCCAGCATCAGGGGCGCGAGCAGCAGCGCCGCATCGAACAGCTCAACCAGATGCTGGAAGGCTTGAAGGCGATTGAACGCACGCTGCCCGCGCGCCCGCAGGGGGCAGCAGCCGCTACTGCACCGGCAGCGTCGCTCCAGCCCCGGTGAGCGCGAACATGAACACGAACATGAATGGGGGCGCGCACCTGCTGGTGGTGGACGACGATCCGGACTTGTTGCGCCTGTTGTCGCTGCGCCTGAGTTCCACCGGCTACCGGGTGACAGCGGTCGGTAGCGCCGAAGCGGCATTGGCGCGGCTGGCAATCGAACTGCCGGCGCTGGTGATCAGCGACGTGCGCCTGCCGGATGCCGACGGACTGCAACTGTTCGACGAGATCCGCGCGCAATACGCGGCGCTGCCGGTGATCCTGCTGACCGCGCACGGGACCATTCCGGATGCGGTCGAAGCGACTTCGCGCGGCGCCTTTGCCTACTTGACCAAGCCCTTCGATGGCAAGGTCTTGCTGGACAAGGTTGCGCAAGCGCTCAGCATGACAGTGCCGCAGCCATCGCATGCGAGCACCGACGAAGCCTGGCGCGCCGAACTGATCAGTCGCAGCCAGCGCATGTCGGAGCTGCTGACCGAAGCCAAGCTGGTGGCCGCGACCGATGCCAGCGTGCTTATCCGGGGCGATAGCGGCACTGGCAAGGAATTGCTGGCGCGGGCAATCCACCGCGCCAGTCGCCGTGCCAAGGCGCCGTTCATCGCGGTCAACTGCGGGGCAATCCCCGAGCAATTGCTGGAGTCCGAACTGTTTGGCCACGTCAAGGGTGCCTTTACCGGCGCCATGAGCAGCCGCCAGGGCCTGCTGCAGGCGGCCGATGGCGGCACTCTTTTCCTCGACGAGATCGGCGACATGCCGGTGTTGCTGCAGGTGAAGCTCTTGCGCGTGCTGCAGGAGCGCATGGTGCGCCAGGTCGGCGCCGATCAGGGCGTGCCGATCGACGTGCGCATCCTGTCGGCCACCCATCGCGATCTCGATGCCGCGATGGCGGAGGGCCAGTTCCGCGAAGACCTGTATTACAGGCTCAATGTGGTGACCCTGACCTTGCCGCCGCTGGTGGAGCGGCGCGAAGACATTGCGTTGCTGGCCAACCATTTCCTGCATACGCTGGCCGGCAAGTACGGCAAGCCGCTCAACGGCTTCGCGCCGGATGCGCTGGAAGCGCTGATGACCGCCTCCTGGCCCGGCAACGTGCGCCAGTTGCACAATGTGGTCGAGCAACTTTGCGCGCTGGCGACCGCACCGCTGGTCCCCCTGTCGCTGGTGCAGCGCGCACTGCGTGTTCCTTCGCTCGAAGTGCTCAGCTATGCCGAAGCCAAGCAGCGGTTCGAGCGGAATTACCTCGTCCAGTTGCTCAAACTCACGGATGGCAACGTTTCAGATGCCGCACGTTTGGCCGAACGCAACCGCACCGAGTTCTATCGCCTGCTGCAAAAACATGGTCTGACCCCCAGCCTGTTTCGTGCCGATGGCACCCCTGTCGCTGATACACGACAGGAGTAAATTCTTTGTAATCAATGACTTGGTTGGTGGCAGCCCAAACCCTGTCGCCATGTGGCGACACTAATGGCGCTGCGGCGCACTTCCTCCTGTTGCACATGACAAAAAATCATCGTAAGTCAATGATTTAAAACACAAATTTCTCCATGGCACGGGGCTTGCTGTAAGGGCAAGCCGTCGCGTTGCATTGCTGCACGCGCCAAAGAACCTCAAGAAAAAGGTGCCAGGATGAAATTAGAGGTATTGCCTCCCGCAGAACCCTTTGCCGTTCCCGCTGCTACAGCGCACGGTTCCGGTGTCGGCAAGTCGATCCAGATCGTCAACGCGTTCTTCCTGCGCGGTCCCAGCATCTGGACCTACCGTCCCGCGCTCGAAGCCTGGCTCGACATCGGCGAGCTGGAAGACTTCCCCTCCAACACCATCCCCGGTTTTTACGAGCGCTTGAGCTCGTGGTTGCCGACCTTGATCGAGCATCGCTGCGGCATCG
>DATBUE010000255.1:0-2628 GCA_036516375.1 Noviherbaspirillum sp.
CCCGCTACCGCAGACAGACATGGAACAGCAATCCCTGCCCGCCCGCCTGCAAAACGCACTGCGCGTGCGCGAAGGAGAACTGCAGGTGCTGAACTACCTGCTCGCGCTCGCGGAAGCCGGCACCGCCTTCCTGAACGGCCGCGCCGTGACCGGATTCGACGACTACCTGAGCGAACTGGCGCCCCTGACCAGATAGTTCATCCTGCGTACCGTTCGATCTCGGTCATCGAAAGTCCGTATCGGCGCTACGCGCCACCGCCGCATCCGGCTGGATCGTCGTGCCGTAACCTGCGCGCACCGCATCCATCAGCATCGCCAGAACGGTAGGTTGGGCTAACGGGGTATCAGCCCAACATCCTCCGATTGCGACGCGACGACGAGATTCAAATCACCAGCAAAAAGAGGGTTGCCAAGTGCAGATCGCTGTCGGGTTGCAGATGTTGGGCTGATGAATCCAGCCCAACCTGCACACGACTCACAGCAAATGCGCTCCCGGCCAACGCCCCTCCTCCACTAAGGTCCGTCCGACGCGTGCGAGTACGGTACGTGCAGCCAACCCAGCCGGGGCCAGTTCATCGTCTGAGAGACTGACCAAGTAGTTCGTCCTGCGCACCGAGCGGTCGCTAATCTCGGTCATCGACAAGTCCGCATCGGTGCTACGCGCCACCGCCGCGCCCGGCTGGATCGTTGCGCCGAAACCTGCGCGTACTGCGTCCATCAGCATCGCCAGGCCATCGATCTCGGCCTGCACATTCAGCGGACTGTCGCCGTGCGCAGCGGCATTGTCGAGCACCGCCCGCAACGCATGTGTACGGCTGGGCAGGATCAGCGGCAACGCACCCAGCTTCTTGAGAGTGATCTTCTTTGCAGTAGGCAGGCCGGGCATGCCTTTTGGCCCGATCACGAACAAGCGTTCTTCCAGCAGCGGCATGGCGCTCCAGCGCTGCAGGCGTTCGGTCTGGAACAGCACGGCCAGGTCGAGCTGGCGCGCGCCGATCATCGAGATCAAATTGCCGGACAGGCTTTCGACCAGGTGTACACGAATGTCGGGATAGTGTTCGCGCATCGCGGCCAGGAACGGCAGGCCGAGCATGCTGCTGGTAGTGGGCGCCATGCCGACGCTGACATGGCCGGACAGGCGGGCCAGCCGCGCCGCGCGTGCGGCGTCATCTGCATGACGTAGCGCGAGCTGGGCCTGGCGCAGGAAGGCCAGTCCCGCTTCGGTGGGAATGACGCCGGTAGAGGTGCGTTGCAGCAGGCGCGTGGAAAGTTCGGATTCGAGACGGCTGATCTGCTGGCTCATGGCCGAGGTGACCACGCCCAGGTCGAGCGCGGCGCGGCCCATGCTGCCCAGCTCCACCACCCGCACGAAATACCGCAATTGCCGAAGTTCCATGTCTGCCTCGCTGTGTCCTCACCATGCGGGATGCTGGCACAGGAGACAGTGCAGGCCGCGGCGAGCCAAAAATTATAAGCGCCGCGTCTGCAGGCTACCTGGCACCCGGCGTCAGCTTCTGGGTCACGCGCGGTGCGCGATGCAGGCAGGCGATGCGACAGGCATCGGTGGGATAGGCCGGATAGCGCTCCAGCACCAGCGGATCGTGGCCGGGAATCACGTGTTCGGCCGAATCCGCGTGCTTGCGGCAGGTCTTGTGCCCTTCCAGCATGTCGGCCACGTTGTAGACGATAGGGAAAGGATTGGCGTCGTCGGTATTCGCGTAGTAGTGGCTGGCGTCCGAAGCCAGCAAGATCCAGCCGCGCTGGGTATGCACGCGCACCGCCTGCAAACCCTTGGTATGGCCACCGATGTGGACCAGTTCCACGCCCGGAAAAAGCTGCACGTTCCCGGCATGGAATTGCACACGGTCACGATAGACATTGCGCACCAGTCCGACCACGTCCTCTACCGAATACGCGTGACGCAGCATGCGATGACACATGCAGCGCCCGGTTGCGTATTCCATCTCCGCTTCCTGCACGTGGAAGGTAGCGTTCGGCAGTTTGTCGATGTTGCCGGCGTGGTCGTAGTGCAGGTGCGTGAGGATCACGTCCGACACCTCCTCCGCCGCCACGCCGAGCACGCGCAGCGACTCGATCGGACAGCAATCGAGTACGCGGTCGCGCTCGCGCGCAGCTTGTTCACCGAAGCCGGTATCGACCAGGATGTTGCCGCGCACGGATTTCAGCAGCCACACGAAGAAGTCCATCGGCATCGGGCCGTCGTGCTCATCGTAGGGATTGCGCACGATGAAGTTGGCGCTGCGCTTGCGGTCCATCGAGGCGTAGCGCAGGGCATAGACTTCGTATTCCGGCAGTGCCGCTTTGTCTTGCATGAGCCGTTCTCCGTGCATGGCGTGCTTACATGTTTTCGAAGACGAGGCTGATCGCCGGCGCGTACTTGTCGCCGTGGCCGGCTTCGATAGCCTTGTCGAAGCAGGCGATCAGGTTCTTCGCACCCGTCGCATCGATGCCCACGTCTTCCGCCAACGCCACCGCGTACATCAAGTCCTTCTTCGCGTAGGTGACCGGGAAGGCGCGCTCCGGGAATTGCTGGGGCACGATGGCCTTCAGACCGTGGTTGCGCAGCGCGAAGCTGTCGGCGGAACCCACCGACATCGCTTTGAACAA
>DATBUE010000256.1:0-6617 GCA_036516375.1 Noviherbaspirillum sp.
AACTTCGTTCATGGGCGAGCAGGAAATTCGCGACATGTTCGAAGGCATGATTCGCGGTGTGTTCAAGAATGTGCTTGGCGTCGATCTGCCGAACCCGTTCCCGGTCATGCAGTATGCAGATGCGATGGGGTTGTACGGTTCGGACAAGCCGGACATGCGCGTGAAGTTGCAATTCACCGAACTGACCGAGGTGATGAAGGATGTCGACTTCAAGGTCTTCTCCGGTGCGGCAAACATGGTTGGCGGTCGCGTGGTGGCGTTGCGCGTGCCGGGTGGCGGCGCGATGCCGCGTTCCGAGATCGATGCCTACACCCAGTTCGTCGCGATCTACGGTGCCAAGGGCCTGGCCTGGATCAAGGTCAACGAAAAGGCCAAGGGCCGCGATGGCCTGCAATCGCCGATCGTGAAGAACATCCACGATGCAGCGCTGGCTGCGGTGCTGGAAAAGACCGGCGCCCAGGATGGCGACCTGATTTTCTTCGGCGCTGACAAGGCCAAGGTCGTCAACGACGCCATCGGCGCGCTGCGCGTGAAGATCGGCCACAGTGAATTCGGTCGCAAGAACGGTCTGTTCGAAGACACCTGGCGTCCGTTGTGGGTGATCGATTTCCCGATGTTCGAGTACGACGAGGACGAGCAGCGCTATACGGCCGCGCACCATCCGTTCACCGCGCCGAAGGATGGCCACGAAGACCTGCTCGAATCCGATCCGGGCAAGGCGGTGGCGAAGGCCTATGACATGGTGTTGAACGGTTGGGAACTGGGGGGCGGTTCGGTGCGTATCCACCGTGCCGATGTGCAGAGCAAGGTGTTCCGCGCGCTGAAGATCGACGCCGAGGAAGCGCAACTGAAGTTTGGTTTCCTGCTGGATGCGTTGCAGTACGGTGCGCCGCCGCATGGTGGGCTGGCGTTCGGGCTGGATCGGTTGGTGACGATGATGGCGGGTGCGGAGTCGATTCGCGATGTGATTGCGTTCCCGAAGACGCAGCGGGCGCAGTGCCTGTTGACGCAGGCGCCGTCTGAGGTGGATGAGAAGCAGTTGAAGGAGTTGCATATTCGCTTGCGTAGCGTGGAAGCGGCGAAGGCTTAATAAGCTCTTGTCGTTCTTGCGCAGGCGGGAAACCCAGGGTTTGGGGTTTTCTTTTCTCTGGGGGCTTCCTTCGTGGGGGCTTGCCGGGTCTGGCCCCGGCGGGCCAGTTACTTTTCTTGTCTCGCCAAGAAAAGTAACCAAAAGAAGGCGACCGCGAGGCCGCTGCCCCCTTCGGGGGTTCCCGAAAAAGTGGGTACCAAGGCGGGAAGCGAAATAACTCGCCCTCGCGTTCCGCTCGGAGCTCAGACAGATTTCGCTTCTTTATCCGCCTTGGCACCCACTTTTTCGGCAGCGTCCAAGCGGAACTGCGAAAACCAGGGAGTCGTGAAGTTACGGGGATTGGCTCTGCGTTGGACTCTGCACACGATGTGCGACGAAGTCGCACGAGCCGGCTGTAGTGTCCCCTTTTGACGTTGCCGAAAGAGCGGGCGCTGAAGCGGAAAGAGAAGCGAAATCTGTTTGAGCACCGAGCGGAACGCGAGGGCGAGTTATTTCGCTTCCCGCTTCAGTGTTCGCTCTTTCGGGGACCCGCGCAGCGGGCAACGGCATGGGGTCGCCTTCTTTTGGTTACTTTTCTTGGCGAGACAAGAAAAGTAACTGGCCCGCCGGGGCCAGTCCCGGCAAGCAACCACGAAGTGCCACCTCAACGACAAGACAAACGCAAAAGGGGAGAAGCAGAAACAATGCCCTACAAACTCCCCGAATCCGTCCTAGTCGTCATCCACACCCCCGACCTGCAAGTCCTCCTGATCGAACGCGCCGACAAGCCCGGCTTCTGGCAATCCGTCACCGGCTCGAAAGACACCGAGCACGAATCCCTCGAGCAAACCGCCATCCGCGAAGTCGCAGAGGAAACCGGCATCCGCATCACGGACCACCCGTTGGCTGCCAATGAGGTCCACACCAGCAACCTCACCAACTGGCATCTCTCCAACATTTACGAGATTTACCCCGTCTGGCGCCACCGCTACGCGCCGGGCGTGACGAAGAACACCGAACACGTCTTCGGCCTGTGCGTGCCGCGCGACATTCCAATCACGCTTGCCCCGCGCGAACACCTGCGCCATCTTTGGCTGCCTTACCGCGAAGCCGCCGATCGCTGCTTCTCCCCGTCCAACGCGGAAGCAATTTTGCATTTGCCTTCCCGCACCGCTGTGTGAAACTTGTCGTGCATCAAGATGGTCACAACGAAGTCCGCGAGCAACACCGCGGCGATTGATTCGGAATCGACGGTGCCATGAAGATCAGAATTGCCACTTACAACATCCACAAGGGCGTGAGCGCCCTGCGCAGCACCCCTCGTGTACACGCTCTGAAGCAAGCCTTGGCTTCAATGGAAGCCGACGTGTTCTTCCTGCAGGAAGTGCAGGGACGGCATGACAAGTATCAGACCAGGCATGCGGGATTGTGGCCGGAACAGGCGCAGCACCAGTACCTGGCCGGCGATTCCCACCAGGCTGCCTATGGCATGAATGCGGTGTATGACCATGGCCACCACGGCAATGCTTTGCTGTCGCGTTATCCGATCCTTCAGTCGCGCAATCAGGATGTGTCGGACCACGCCTACGAGTCGCGCGGCATCCTGCACTGCGAGGTGCAGGTTCCGGTGGGTAATCTGCATTGTTATGTGGTGCACCTGGGCTTGTTTGCCGGTAGCCGGCGTCGCCAAACCGAGGCGCTGATCGCTGCCGTCACCTCGTCGGCGCCGCCGGAGGCGCCGGTGATCATCGCCGGGGACTTCAACGACTGGACCAATGAATTGAGCGCCACCTTGCGCGAGCGGCTAGGCGTGTGCGAGGTGTTCGACCACAGCATCCCCACGCGCGGTTTCGGCGCCTATCTGCGCACCTTATCCGGACGCGGACCGAACGTGCTGCCGGCACGCACCTTTCCGGCGGGCCTGCCCTGGTTGCGTCTGGACCGTGTCTATGTGCGTGGTTTCAAGGTGCATTCGGCCCAGGTTTTGCACGGCGCACAGTGGGCGCGGCTGTCCGACCACGCCCCGATTGTGGCCTCGCTTGAACTGCAGGACACGCGTCCGGTCTACGGTACTTGAGGCAACGCCAAGAGCGCAGCGGCAGGGCAGGCTAGAATGCCAGCCTCATCACGGGAGGCCGGCAGCGCAGATGCGACAGGTAGAGTTCATCGCTTGCAATGAGGTGACCCTGTTGCACCGCGGCGCGGAATTCTTTCCCGCGCTGGTCGACGCCATCAACGAGGCGCGCGAACTCATCTATCTCGAAACGTATATCTTCGCGCTCGACCAGGTCGGCGACCAGATTCGCAGCGCATTGGCGCGCGCGGCTGCACGCGGCGTCACCGTCCACATCATCACCGACTGGTTGGGCACCGGCCACAGGGCCAGCGTCCGGCTGAAGCAGTATTTCAAGTCAGCAGGCGTGCATCACCGCGTCTTCAATGCCTGGTTCCGCGCAGGCATCGCACGCACCCATCGCAAGATCTGCGTGATCGATGCGGAGACGGCGTTCCTCGGCGGCCTCAACATCAACGACGACTGCATCTCCGACGACGGCTTCAACATCCCGTTGCCGGAGCCGCGCTGGGACCTCGCGGTGCGCATACGCGGCCCGCTGGTCGATCTGGTGCGGCGCGAGGCCCATGCGCAATGGCTGCTGCTGGATGGTTTGCACTTGCGTTACCGGCTCGAGCGCTACCTGGCATTCCGGCGCCGCCGCACCCTGAGCACGGATGGCCCTGCGCTTGCGGCACTGGTGTTGCGCGACAACTTGCGCAACCGCCACACAATCCAGCGTTCCTACCTGAAGGCCTTGGGCGGCGCGCGCCAATCCGCGTTGCTGGCCAATCCTTACTTTGCGCCGAACCGCAAGTTGCGTGACGGCTTGGCCGCGGCAGCGCGGCGCGGGGTGGAGGTGACGCTGCTGCTCGGCGTCGGACAGTTCCGCATCCAGGATGCGGTGGCGCATTCGTTCTATCCCAAGCTGCTCAAGAGCGGCGTGAAGGTGGTGGAGTACCGCAAGACCCAGTTGCATGGCAAGGTGGCGGTGATCGACGACGAATGGGCGACGGTCGGCTCCAGCAACTGGGACGGGTTGTCGCTGTTCGTCAATCACGAGGCGAATGTGGTCGTGAAGGACCGCAGCTTCGCGCTGGACCTGCGTGCCACGATAGAGCAGGCAGTACGCGACGGCGTGGTGGTGCATATGGAAGACTATGCCAACATTCCCTGGTACGAGCGCGCCTGGTATGGCGCGGCGGCGATGATCTACAAGGGCGTGCTGCGCATGATCACGCTGGGGCGGTACACGGAATAGCGATCGCCCACTCCGCGCCTGCGGCACGCCCGGCGATGTCTTGCGCTGGCTGCGACTGTACGCGGCCCCGTATCATGCATTCCTTATTGTTTTCCCGGATTTCTTTTCTCATGCTGTCTGCCCGACTGTTGTTCCTCACCCTGACGCTGCTGCCGCTGGCGGGGCGTGCGGCCGAGGTGCCCTTTGTCGCGAAGCCCGATCCGCTCACGCTGGCGATGCTGCGCGTGGCCAAGGTTCACCCCAACGATTACCTGATCGCCCTTGGCGCGGGGGATGGGCGCATCCCGATCCTCGCAGCCAAGCGTTTCGGCGCGCGGGCGCTGGGCATCGAGTCGCAGCCGCAGCTTGTGCAGCAGGGACGCACCTTTGCCGCAGCCGCCAATGTCGCGCACAAGGTCGAATTTCGTACGCAGGACCCCTTGGGCGTGGAGCTGTCGCAGGCAAGCGTGATCACGCTCGCGCTACCCGCCGAACTCGGCCTGCGCCTGCGGCCGGCCCTGCTGGACCTGGCGCCGGGCACGCGCGTGGTCTCGCATGGAACCGACATGGGGGACTGGCGCCCGGACCGTGTGCTGAGCGTGGCATCCGAGGCCAGCCCGCCCGGGGAGGCCGAACTCAGCCGTGTCTATCTGTGGACCGTGCCGTTGCGCGTAGGTGGTCAATGGTGCGGCACCGGCGCGCAGCGCGGCGTGCGTCTGGATATTGAGCAACGCTTCCAGGACATCGAGGGGCGCCTGCAGGACGCGCAACGCACGCTGCATTTCGGCGCCAGTCTGAGCGGCGCGCGCATGCAGGGACACAAGGGAGAACAGGGCAGGGCGGATTTCGTGCTGGAGCGTGGGCAGCTCGTGCTCAAGCGCGCCGGGGGGGACTTTCGCCAATACCGCAGCGGCCGTTTCGTGCGTGCCCCGGCCCATGGTTGCGCCGCCTAGCAACTTCACGCCCCCATGCAATTCGACCCTGCCCTGATTGCCGCGCTGCGTGCGGCGACACGCCTCGTGGTATTTACCGGCGCTGGCGTGTCAGCCGAAAGCGGCGTGCCGACCTTCCGCGATGCCCTGACCGGCCTGTGGGCTCGCTTCCGGGCGGAGGACTTGGCCACTCCGCAAGCCTTCGCGCACGACCCGCAACTGGTTTGGCAATGGTACGAATGGCGCCGCGAGCTGATGCGCTCGGCGCAGCCAAATCCTGCCCACCGTGCGATCGCCGAGCTGCAGCAGCGTGTGGAGACCGTGGTGCTGACCCAGAATGTCGACGGCTTGCACCAGCGTGCCGGCAGCCGACACGTCATCGAATTGCACGGGAATATCTGGCGCAATCGCTGCAGCGCCTGCGCCGCCAAGGTCGATTGCCCGGAACCGCATCCAAGCTTGCTGCACTGCCCGCACTGCGGCGCATTGGCGCGACCGGACGTCATCTGGTTTGGCGAGAGCCTGCCGCAGACAGCGTGGGAGGAGGGCTTCCGGCATTGCACTTCTGCTGAAGTCTTTTTCTGCGTCGGTACTTCCAGTCTGGTGGAACCGGCGGCCAGCTTGCCGAGTGTGGCGCGCGCAAGCGGTGCACGCGTCGTCCAGCTGAATCCGGTCGCCACCGCCCACGATGCCCTTGCACATCACGTGCTGCGCGGGCCGGCGGGCGTCATCCTTCCGGCTCTGCTGCAGGCGGCTTGGCCTGCTGGTTGAGCAAGCCGGAACTTTCACCCTCCGTACCCATCCTCCAAAGACAATCTTTACAACGGAGGACTGCATGGATATCCAGGAGCAACGTGACGGCGACCTGCAGCCGGTGGCGGAGCTGGTCGACGAGATCAAGTTCGGCATGCTGACGACCGAGGAAGCCGATGGCACGCTGCGCAGCCGGCCGATGGCGACGATGCAGATGGATGCCGAGGGCGCGCTGTGGTTCTTCACCGCGCTCGATTCCGCCAAGCTCGATGAGGCCGAACAACATCGCGAGGTCAACGTCAGCTACGCGCGTCCGGACAAGCAGGATTACCTGTCGGTATCCGGCACCGCGTCCATCGTGCGCGACCGCAACAAGATGCAGGCCTTGTGGTCGCCGTGGATCAAGCCCTGGTTTCAGCAAGGGCTGGACGATCCGAATCTGGTGCTGTTGAAGGTGAGCATCACTGAAGCGCAGTACTGGAAAGCTCCCGGCAGCGCAATCAAGCGCTATTACGGATTGGCAAAGGGCGTGCTCACGGGGAACACCGATGCGCTCGGTGAGAACCGCAA
>DATBUE010000257.1:0-1837 GCA_036516375.1 Noviherbaspirillum sp.
ATGGCCACGCCAACGACCTGCAGCGCTACCGTTGCCGCGCGTGCCGGCGCACCTTCAACGACTTGACTGGCACCCCGTTGGCAGGCCTGCGGCTGCGGGGGAAATGGCTGGCTTATCTCGATGCGCTGCGGGCATCGCGCCCCGTGCGGGCGGCGGCCGACGACGTCGAGGTACACCGTAACACCGCTTTCCGCTGGCGTCATCGCTTCCTGGATCGGGTGAAGACGGACCGGCCGGAATCCCTGAACGGTATCGCCGAGGCCGACGAAATGTTCATCCTGGAATCGCAAAAAGGTTCGCGCACGCTCGATCGGCCGGCGCGCAAGCGGGGTGGCGCCGCCAGCAGGCGCGGCATTTCACGCGAACTCGACTGCATCCTCGTGGCGCGTGACCGCAACAGGCAGACCATCGATGCCGTCGTTGGCCGCGGTCCCGTCAGCAAGATCCAGCTCGAGCGCCACCTGCTGCCCTTCCTGGACAGGGACGTCTTGCTTGTGACGGACGCGAACGCCGCCTATCGTGTTTTCGCCCGCGCCCACGGTATTGCGCACCAGGCCGTCAATGTCAGCGCCGGCGAGCGTGTCCGGCCAGGCCCAAGGGGCGCCATCCACGTACAGAACGTGAACGCCTATCACCAGCGCCTGCGCGCATGGCTGGCGCCCTTCCATGGGGTCGCATCGCGCTACCTGCCGAACTACCTGGGATGGCGCCGGATGCTCGATGGCGGGAAGACTACTTCTGCCGATCAGTTGTTTCGCCTTGCGATCGGGCTCATCCACAGTGAACGGTGACAGCGCCTTTTTATTCCCCGCGCGCGGCCTTCTGCGCGGCAAACTGCGCATAACCGCGGGCGCGCAGTTCGCAGGCCGGGCAGGTGCCGCAACCGTAGCCCCAGTCGTGGCGCGCGCCGCGCTCGCCCAGGTAGCAGGTGTGGGTCTCGAAGCGGACCAGGTCGACCAGGGCCTGGCCGCCGGCCTGCTCCGCCAGTTCCCAGGTCTGCTTCTTGTCGATCCACATCAGCGGCGTCTCGACCTTCAGGCGCGTCGCCATGCCCAGGTTGAGCGCCACCTGCAAGGCTTTCATCGTGTCGTCGCGGCAATCCGGATAACCCGAGAAATCGGTTTCGCACATGCCGCCCACCAGCACGGTCAGGCCGCGCCGGTAAGCGACCGTCGCCGCCACCGTCATGAACAGCAGATTGCGCCCGGGCACGAAGGTGTTCGGCAGGCCGTCCGCCTGCATCGCAATCTCCACGTTGCTGGTGAGGGCCGTGTCGGAAATGCGCGCGATCAGCGACAGATCGATCATGTGATCCTCGCCCAGGCGCGCGTTCCATTCCGGCGACATGGCGCGCATCTTTTCCAGCACCGCCGGGCGCACTTCGAGTTCGATGGCGTGGCGCTGGCCATAGTCGAAACCGATGGTCTCGACGCGTGCATAACGCTGCAAGGCCCAGGCCAGGCAGGTGGTGGAATCTTGCCCGCCACTGAAGAGGACGAGGGCGGTATCGGGTGCGTGCATAAGGGTCTTTTTGGAAGTTAAACGTTCGCCAGCTTTTTTGCAATTCCGTTAAGATGACCTCAGCATTGACACTGAATGGAGAGACATGACTCTCGCAACATCCGACCGGACCATCACGGCGCCAGGGCGATTGCGGATTTTGGCACAAATCGTGCTGTCCGTGTACGCCGTACTGGGCGCCCAGGCCGCGTTCGCCCAAGGCATTAACTACAACGTGCGCATCGATGCGCCAGGACAACTCGACGACTTGCTCGAAGAAAACCTCGACCTGCTGCGCTGGCGCGGCAATTCGCGGGTCGACCTCGAACAATTGCAG
>DATBUE010000258.1:0-2552 GCA_036516375.1 Noviherbaspirillum sp.
TGATCGCCCGCCAACTCTACCGACGGCTGCCCGCTTCCTGGATGCGCGCACGTCCGACGACTCGCATGCCCAGGGTCGTCTCGCCCGGCTCGAAGCCCGGCTCTTCCACCCGTCCGGCATCCATTGCCTTGGCACTCATCATCGCGCGCGGCGCGGCTTCAGCTTGAGGGGCGAAATTTCCCGATCCCTCGAAATCCACCGTGTCCAGCACCATATCGCTCGTGCTGCGCCCCATTGCTGCGGCAATGGAGCCCATGCGTTCGAGGAGGTTGCTGTAGGCAGCGCGGATGCGCGCATCTTCGAGTTTTTTCTGCGTCGTATCGGCCAGCCCGAACTGCAGGCCATTGAGGGCCAGAACGCGCTGCGCGGCCGCGACGGTACGCGGCAAGACATCCAGACTGATGGTTTTCATTTCCAAGTACTGCCCGACACGCCAGCCGACAAGCTGACGCGTGGGAGTGCGGCCTTGCTGCGAAGTGCGTGGAGCGCCTTCGTCGGCGTAGACCGGATAGGTGTAATAGCCGCGCGTCTCCAGGCGCGCCGTCGGGTCTTCACGCTTGATGAGGTCCGTTCCCTGCTTCATTTTCTGGTTCACGCGCGTGACTGCGGCGACCCGATCCTTGTCCTGCTCCTCCACCATGAAGGTCACCTGCGCCTGGTCATTCGCATGTCTTACTTCTCCATAGGCGGGCACTACGACCACGGCGCCGGAGGTTTGCACCGCCGGGTTCACCTGCGCGATGGCGGCATTGGCGCTCAGAGCAAACAGCAGAATCGGGAGCAAGCGGGGCATGAAGATATCCTCTGTAAATAAATGTGGGTGCGAAGTGTGCGAGCGCGGAATGCTTGGATGCCTTGCACGGCAGCAAGCAACGCCAGTGCCTTGCATTTTATCGAAGGCAGGCATTTGCCTATGGCGAAATGAAAAAAGGCCGTGCCGAAGCACAGCCTTTTTCATCTCGAAAGCCGAACGCGCTCAGTTCTTCGTCTGATCGACCAGCTTGTTCTTCTTGATCCACGGCATCATTGCACGCAGCTTCTCGCCGACTTGCTCGATCTGATGCTCGGAAGTCAGGCGGCGGCGCGAAATCAGGGTCGGAGCACCGGCCTTGTTTTCGAGGATGAAGCTCTTCGCGTATTCGCCGGTCTGGATGTCCTTCAGGCACTGGCGCATCGCGTTCTTGGTGTCTTCGGTCACGACGCGCGGGCCGGTGACGTATTCACCGTACTCGGCGTTGTTGGAGATCGAGTAGTTCATGTTGGCGATGCCGCCTTCATAGATCAGGTCGACGATCAGCTTCAGCTCGTGCAGGCACTCGAAGTAAGCCATTTCGGGCGCATAACCTGCTTCGACCAGCGTTTCGAAACCTGCCTTGATCAACTCGACGGTACCGCCGCACAGCACGGCCTGTTCGCCGAACAGGTCGGTTTCGGTCTCTTCGCGGAAATTGGTTTCGATGATGCCAGCACGGCCGCCGCCATTGGCCATGGCGTATGACAGGGCGATATCACGAGCCGAGCCGGACTTGTCCTGGTACACGGCGATCAGGTGCGGCACACCGCCGCCCTGGGTGTAAGTGCCGCGCACGGTGTGGCCCGGCGCTTTCGGAGCGACCATGATCACGTCGAGGTCGGCACGCGGCACGACCTGGCCGTAGTGAACGTTGAAACCGTGAGCGAAGGCCAGCACTGCACCTTGCTTGGCGTTCGGTGCGACGTTTTCGCTGTACACCTGGGCGATGTTCTCGTCCGGCAGCAGGATCATGATGACGTCAGCCTGCTTGACTGCGTCGTTCACTTCCATCACGTTCAGGCCGGCGTTCTTGGCCTTCTCCCACGAAGCACCGCCCTTGCGTAGCGCAACGGTGACCTTGCAACCGGAATCGTTCAGGTTCTGGGCGTGGGCATGGCCTTGCGAACCATAGCCGATAATGGTGACGTTCTTGCCCTTGATGAGGGACAGGTCGCAGTCTTTGTCGTAGAAAACTTTCATGGATCTTCCTAACTTGGTTTTTTGGTTGTACTGGATTTTCAAAAACTAGATTTTCAAAACGCGCTCGCCGCGGCCGATGCCGGAGCCGCCGGTGCGGACGGTTTCCAGGATCGCGCTGCGGTCGATCGATTCGATGAAGGCGTCAAGCTTCGATTTGTTACCCGTCAGTTCGATCGTGTAAGTCTTCTCGGTGACGTCGATGATGCGACCACGGAAGATATCCGCAGTGCGCTTCATTTCTTCGCGCTCCTTGCCGACCGCACGCACCTTGATCAGCATGAGTTCGCGCTCGATGTGAGGCCCTTCGGTCAGGTCCACGACCTTCACGACCTCGATCTGGCGGTTCAGGTGCTTGGTGATCTGTTCGATCACCTCGTCCGAACCTGCCGTCACGATCGTCATGCGCGAGAGCGTCGCATCCTCGGTCGGCGCGACGGTCAGCGTTTCGATGTTGTAGCCGCGGGCGGAGAACAGGCCGACCACGCGCGACAAGGCGCCCGCTTCGTTTTCGAGCAATACGGAGATGATGTGGCGCATGATTACAGATCCTCCGAACCGA
>DATBUE010000259.1:0-4895 GCA_036516375.1 Noviherbaspirillum sp.
ATTCCGTGGAAAGGCAACTACTCTTCCTGGCTGGAGCAAAAGGAAGCCCGCTTAAAGCAGGAAGAAGCGAGCGAATCGGCGCGTCAGAAGACGATCCAGAAAGAACTGGAATGGGTGCGCCAGAATCCGAAGGGCCGGCAAGCCAAGAGCAAGGCGCGCCTGGCACGCTTCAATGAGTTGTCCGAACATGAATATCAAAAGCGCAACGAGACCCAGGAAATCTTCATCCCGGTGGCCGAGCGTCTCGGTAATGAAGTCATCGAATTCAAGAATGTGTCGAAGGCCTTCGGCGACCGCCTGCTGATCGACAACCTGTCGTTCAAGATTCCGCCGGGCGCCATCGTCGGCATCATCGGCCCCAACGGCGCCGGTAAATCGACGCTGTTCAAGATGATCACCGGGCGCGAAAAGCCGGATAGCGGCGAAGCCGTGTGCGGGCCGACCGTGAAGGTGTCGCTGGTCGACCAGTCGCGCGAAGACCTGGAAAACAAGAAAACCGTGTTCGACGACGTGTCCAACGGCGCCGACATCCTGACCGTCGGCCGCTTCGAAATGCCGGCGCGTGCCTATCTCGGCCGCTTCAACTTCAAGGGCGGCGACCAACAGAAGATCGTCGGCAACCTGTCCGGCGGCGAGCGCGGACGCCTGCACTTGGCCAAGACGCTGCTGATGGGCGGCAACGTGCTGCTGCTGGATGAACCGTCGAACGACCTCGACGTGGAAACCCTGCGCGCGCTGGAAGATGCGCTGCTCGAATTCGCCGGCAGCGTGATGGTGATCTCGCACGACCGCTGGTTCCTCGACCGTATCGCCACCCATATCCTCGCCTTCGAGGGCGATTCGCAGGTGACTTTCTTCGACGGCAATTACCAGGAATACGAAGCCGACAAGAAGAAGCGCCTCGGGGAGGAAGGCGCGAAGCCGAAGCGCGTGCGTTACAAGCCAGTCACACGCTAAGCAGTAGAGGAAAAAACCGGCGCCAGATGGCGCCGGGTTGCATTTGGGGCGGAAGAATCCGCTCTAGCCCTACCCTTTAAAGGTGCTTTCTGTAGAGCTCTGGCAAGAGTCAGGCACTGCGTCAGTGCTGAGTGAAATGTCTTACGAAAGTGCGACAGACGCGCCAAAACCGCGCATGTAGAATGGCGCCTCTTTTTTCGCAGGGAGCCCGCCATGTGGTTCAAGAATCTCCAGCTCTATCGCCTCACCGCACCCTGGACCTTGACGGTCGAACAACTCGAAGAAAAACTCACGCCGCTCGCCTTCGGACCCTGCTCCAGCGGGGACATGCAAAGCCAGGGCTGGGTCCCGCCGCGCCCGAATGGCGGCCTCGTGCACAGCGTCAACCGGCAATTGCTGCTGCAACTGTGCACCGAGAAGAAGCTGCTCCCCTCCAGCGTCATCAACCAGGTGACCAAGGCGCGCGCCGCCGAACTCGAAGAGCAGCAAGGCTTCAAGCCGGGCAAGAAGCAGATGAAGGAATTGAAGGAGCAGGTCACCGACGAACTGCTGCCGCGTGCGTTCTCGGTCCAGCGCAGCACGCGCGTGTGGATCGATCCGGTCAACGGCTGGCTGGTGGTCGATGCCGCCAGCGCGGCCAAGGCCGATGAAGTGTTCAAGCTGCTGTTGAAATCGCTCGACGTGCTGCCCTTCGGCGTGCTGCGCACGGAGCGCTCGCCGGTCTCGTGCATGACCGACTGGCTCGCCGCCGATGAAGCACCGGCCGGCTTCACAGTCGACCAGGACACCGAATTGCGCTCGACCACCGAAGGCAAGGCCACGGTGCGTTATGTGCGCCATACGCTGGAGGTGGACGACGTGCGCCGTCATATCGAAGCCGGCAAGCAGTGTACGCGTCTGGCCATGACCTGGGCCGACCGCGTTTCCTTCGTCTTGACCGAAGCCCTGACAATCAAGCGCGTGGCGCCTTTGGACGTGCTGAAGGAAAACCAGGACGCTGCCCTGCAGAATGACGACGAACGCTTTGATACCGACTTTGCACTGATGAGTGGCGAACTGGCCAAGCTGGTCGCCGATCTGGTGGAAGCCTTGGGTGGAGAAGAGCAGCAGAAGCAGGCGGCGTAGATCGACCGCAGGTTGCCAGCAGGACGAAAAAAAGACGAGCTGCAAGCTCGTCTTTTTTGTTTGGGAGAGTGCGGACGCGTACTTTATGCGGGCCATCCCTTTGGATCCGAAGCAAGTCCGGCGCGGAAATTCCGCAACCCTGAAAAGAAAAATGCCCGCTTGCGCGGGCATTTTTGTATTGGCGGAGTGGACGGGGCTCGAACCCGCGACCCCCGGCGTGACAGGCCGGTATTCTAACCAACTGAACTACCACTCCTGAAATCGTGCGCATCCGGCAGTGCCGGTTTGCTCGACATGTGTCAGCATGTCTGGAAGGGGTCGCAGTTTACCCGAATTTGAAAATTCTGCCTACTGTCGTTTTTCGCTGTCGCCAAATCCTTTGCACTTGCCCTTATGCCTACCATCGAAGACATCCTGTTCCCCCCTATCGAACCCCATCGCAGCGGCATGCTGCCGGTCGACGACATTCACACCCTGTATTGGGAAGAGAGCGGCAATCCCGACGGCGTGCCGGTGCTGTTCCTGCACGGCGGCCCCGGTGGCGGCAGCTCGCCGCGCCAGCGCAGCTTTTTCGATCCGGCCCGCTATCGCATCGTGCTGTTCGACCAGCGCGGCGCGGGCAAGTCGACGCCGCTGGGGGAAGTGCGCAACAACACGACGCCATTGCTGATCGAGGACATCGAGCGCCTGCGTATCATGCTTGGTATCGAACGCTGGCTGGTGTTCGGCGGCTCATGGGGATCGACGCTGGCGCTGGCTTACGGGCAGACGCATCCCGAGCGCTGCCTCGGCTTCGTCCTGCGCGGGATCTTCCTTTGCACGCCGGAGGAGATCGAATGGTTCCTGAACGGCATGCGTTGGTTCTTCCCGGAGCAGCACGCAGCCTTTGTCGCGCCGATCCCGGAGGCCGAGCGGCACGATCTGCTGCAGGCCTACGCGCGTCGCCTGTTCGATGCGGACCCGGCGGTCTACACGGCCGCCGCGCGCACCTGGAGTCGCTACGAAGGTGCTTGCCTGTTCCTGCGACCCAATCCACAGGCCATTGCCGACTTCAGTGTCGATCAGGTCTGTCTCGGCATCGGCCGGCTGGAAGCACACTATTTCCTGCAGCATGGCTTTTTCGAGCCCGACCAGTTGATCCGCAATATCGCCCGCATTCGCCATCTGCCCGCAGTGATCGTGCAAGGCCGCTACGACGTGGTTTGTCCTCCGCAGGCTGCATTTCGCCTGCACGCAGCCTGGCCCGAGGCGCAGCTGCAAGTGATCGACGATGCCGGGCATTCGGGGTACGAGCCGGGCATTGCGCGAGCGCTGGTAGCGGCAACCGAATCTTTTGCCGACCAAGGCAAATTCGCTTGAGGAGGTGGCAATGGGAGTTTGTAAGCAGTCGTAAAAGAAGTGCAGCAGGGCAACTTTGTGCCGATACTTCGGCTATCCGCCGCGCGCATCTACCGGGTCGATCAGCATGAAAAATCGCCTTGCCCTCCTGTCCTCCCTGGCACTGCTTGCCGTCCTCGCCGCCTGTGCTTCGCGCACCGAAGATCCGCCGCCCGTCGCCCAACCCAAGTCGGATACGCCCCTGCCGCCGGTCGCGCGCCCGGCCGTCATCGTGCCGGCGCAGTCGCTTGACGAATACAAGCAGGCACTGGCCCAGCACATCTCCCGTACCAGCGGCAGCAAGGTCTACCCACAGCGCCCCCAGGCCTTGTTGCGCTCGGTGGTCGTGGTGAAATACGTGGTCGATGCCAAAGGTCACCTCGTGCGCAGCGAGATCATGCGCTCGAACCGGGATCGCGTCACCGAGTCAATTGCGCTCAATACCTTGCAAGCCGCGGCGCCCTTCCCGCCGCCGGCGCCGCAATTGCTCAACAAGGGCCGGGTCGAGCTGGCAGAGACCTGGCTGTTCAACAATGACGGTCGTTTCCAGTTACGCACCATTGCCTTGCCGCAGATGGATCGCTGAGGAACCGGCTGCCCGCAAGCGCACCTCACCGGGGTGGCATGTTCAAGGGGATTGCTTTTGCAATCCTCTTTTCATTTGCGCAAACGGAAGTCAGTCGTTGATCGGACGTAAAAAAGTTTGAGAATGGCAAGTTTCGCCGCAGGCGGACGAGGAACACGTGCGTAAAATCGGTCCCGGCCCATTTGCAAGCTCCCCGCCGACATTCGGAAAAGGAATTGAAGATGCTGACTTCCAATATCAAGACGGTAAGAAACGACATGAGCACGCTGATGCAGGATGCGCAGGAACTGTTCCGCGAAGCCAGCACTGCGACCGGCGCCAAGGCCGACGAGCTGCGCGCCAAGGGCATGGCCCTGCTCGAAACGGCACTGGAACACGCGCACGAACTGCAGACGGTTGCCGTGGAAAAGGGCAAGGTCGCGGCGCGGCAGACCGATGAATTCGTGCATGCGCATCCCTGGCAGGCAGTGGCGGTGTCCGCCGGCATCGGCCTGCTGGTCGGCATGCTGATCTCGCGCAAGTAAGCGGGCATGGACGAGCACGGGAGCGCCGCTCCGCAAGCCGGCTTCGTTGCCAACGCTGGCGCCTTCGCCCGCAACCTGTTTGCCTTGCTCGTTACGCGCGTGGAGCTGGCCGCGCTCGAGCTGGGCGAGGCACGTGACCATCTTGCGCGCCTGTTCGTCGTCGGAGCACTTGGCGTATTGCTGGTCTGCTTTGCACTGGTCGCATGGACAGCGCTGATCGTGGTACTGGCCTGGGATGCGCTCGGCTGGAAAGTGCTGTTGCTGGTGGCGCTGGCCTACAGCGGAGCAGCGGTGGCCGCCTTGCTGCGCGCACGCCGCATGCTTGC
>DATBUE010000260.1:0-4425 GCA_036516375.1 Noviherbaspirillum sp.
GGAAACGAACCCGTATTCGCCGACCTTGCGGAATTCATCGCCGTCACTGCCGGGCTTGCCGGACAAATCGAAGCCACCGTGCGTCTCGACCTTGCGGAACAGCGCATTCACGCGCGCCGCGTCACGGCCGAGCAGGTCATACACGAAACGCTCGAAGTTGGACGCCTTGCTGATGTCCATGCTCGGGCTGCTCGTGTGATAGGTCTCGGCCGACTTGCGCACGCGATAGACACCGGTGCGGAAGAATTCGTCGAGCACGTCGTTCTCGTTGGTTGCCACCACCAGCTTCTCGATCGGCAGCCCCATCATGCGCGCGATATGGCCGGCGCAGATGTTGCCGAAATTGCCGGACGGGACGGTGAACGACACTTTCTGCTCGTTGGCAGTCGTAGCCGACAGGTAACCGCGGAAGTAGTAGACAACCTGTGCCACCACGCGCGCCCAGTTGATCGAGTTGACGGTACCGATCTTGTGGCGCGCCTTGAATTCCAGGTCGTTCGACACGGCCTTCACCATGTCCTGGCAATCGTCGAATACGCCTTCGACAGCGATGTTGAAGATGTTCGGGTCTTGCAGCGAGAACATCTGCGCGGTCTGGAAGGCGCTCATCTTCCTGTGCGGCGAGAGCATGAACACGCGAATGCCCTTCTTGCCGCGCATCGCGTATTCGGCGGCGCTGCCGGTGTCACCCGAAGTGGCGCCGAAGATGTTCAGTTCCGCATCCTGCTTGGCGAGCGCGTACTCGAACAGGTTGCCGAGCAATTGCATGGCCATGTCCTTGAACGCCAGCGTCGGGCCGTTGGACAAGGCCTGCAGCACGAGTTGGGTGCCGTCACGCTGTTCCAGCACGCGCAGCGGGGTAATGCGCGACGCATCCTCGTCGGCGCGCGCATTGCGGTACACACCGGCGGTATAGGTCTTGTCGGTCAGCGCCTTCAGGTCGGCATCGGGGATGTCAGTCGCGAATTTCTTCAACACTTCGAATGCCAGATCCGCATACGACAGCTTGCGCCAGGCATCCAGTTCGGCGCCACTGACCTTGGGGTATTCGGTCGGCAGATACAGGCCGCCGTCCGGGGCGAGGCCGCCGAGCAGGATCTGGGAAAAGGATTGCGCCGGTGCATCGCCGCGTGTGGAGAGGTATTGCATGCGTACTCAGTATTCGAGGAAGGGAATTGAGGGGCCGGCGTTCGTGTGGTCCACGCCTGTGGGGCGAGGCGATTCTCCAATGAAGCAGGCGAATCGCGGACGCGGATCGGGACATCGGCACGAAAGGCGGGATTATACCCGTCGCCCTGGCTGAAACGCCCTGCCCCGCGGGAGCCGGACAGGGTCGTGGCGCACTCATGCAACGTTGTGCAATCTGCCTCGCGCGGCCGGTCCCGGAACATGGGCCAGCATGTCGTCCACCAGTTCGTCGATCCCGAAACGCGGCTGCCAGCCCCAGTCGGCGCGCGCATGCGTGTCATCCAGGCTGTGCGGCCAGCTCGCGGCAATCGCCTGGCGCTGGTCGGGCGCGTAGCGGACTTCGAAACCGGGCACGCGCGCGGCAATCGCCGCGCCCAGCTCGGCTGGACTGAAACTGAGCCCCGCCACGTTGTAGCTGTCGCGCACGCGCACGCGCTCGGCTGGCGCCGCCATCAATTCCAGGGTGGCGCGAATGGCGTCCGGCATGTAAATCATAGGCAAGGTCGCGTTCGGCTCCAGATAGCAGACGTAGGGCTCGCCGCGCACCGCCGCATGGAAGATGGCAACCGCGTAATCGGTGGTGCCGCCGCCGGGCGGCGATTTGTAGCTGATGATGCCGGGGTAGCGGATGCTGCGTACGTCCACCCCGAAGCGCGTGTAGTAGTAGTCGCACAAGCGCTCGCCAGCCTGCTTGCTGATGCCGTAGATCGTGGTCGGGTCCATCACGGTCTGCTGGGGCGTGTCCAGCGGCGGCGTGTGGGGACCGAAGGCGGCGATCGACGACGGCCAAAAAACCGAAAGCGGACGACCCGCGATGGCGCGTTCACGCGCCAACTCCAAGACGTTGAGCAAACCGTTCACGTTCAACGTCCATGCCTTCAGCGGCGCCTGCTCCCCAGTCACCGACAGCATCGCCGCCAACTGGTAGATGCGAGTCACGCGCTGCGCTTCGACCAAGCCCCCCAGCCGTGCCGCATCCAGCACATCCAGCGTTTCGTAGTGCGCGACTTCAAAGCGGCTGTGCGGGGCAATGTCGGCGGCGATCACGTTCTGCGCCCCGTGCTGCTCTGCCAATGCTTCCACCAGCTCGCTGCCGATCTGTCCGTTGGCGCCGATGACCAGTACGCGCTCGGTACTTGCGCTCATTTGTTTGTCCCCTGCAGAATGCCCAACTCCCGTCCCGCCTGCTCAAAGGCCGCCAGTGCCCGGTCCAGATGCTCACGCGTGTGCGCCGCCGACATCTGCACGCGCACCCGAGCCTGCCCCATTGGCACCACTGGATAGAAAAAGCCGGTGGCGAGCACGCCGAGTTCATACAGGCGCTGCGCGAAGCGCTGAGCCAGCGGCGCGTCGAACAGCATCACCGGAATCACCGCATGCGTACCCGGTTTGATCGTGAAGCCGAGCGCGGCGATGCCTTGCCGGAAGTACGCAGTGTTTTCGTGCAGGGTGTCGCGCAAGGCGGTAGAGGCGGACAGGTGCCGCAGCACCGCGAGCGAGGCTCCGGCAATCGCCGGGGCGAGCGAGTTGGAAAACAGATAGGGGCGCGACTTCTGGCGCAGCATGTCGACCACTTCACGGCGTGCCGCAGTGAAACCGCCCATCGCTCCACCCAGCGCCTTGCCCAGCGTACCGGTGATGATGTCCACGCGCCCCATCACGTCGTGATGTTCGTGCGTGCCGCGCCCGGTCTTGCCCATGAAGCCGGTGGCGTGGGAATCGTCGACCATGACCAGCGCGTCGTACTGTTCTGCCAATGCGCAGATGCGGTCCAGTTGCGCGATGGTGCCATCCATCGAAAACACACCGTCGGTCACGATCAGCCGGTGCCGCTTGTCCTGGGCGGCCTGCAATTGCGCTTCCAGGTCATCCATGTCGTTGTGGCGGTAGCGCAGTCGCGCAGCCTTGCACAGGCGGATGCCGTCGATGATCGAAGCGTGGTTCAGCGCATCGGAAATGATGGCGTCGTTCTCGTCGAACAAGGGTTCGAACACGCCGCCGTTGGCATCGAAGGCTGCGGCGTACAGGATCGCGTCTTCCATGCCGAGGAATTTCGCCAGCGCGCGTTCCAGTTCCTTGTGCACGGTCTGGGTGCCGCAGATGAAGCGCACCGAGGACAGGCCATAACCATATTGTTCGACAGCGTCATGCGCTGCCTTCACCATCAGGTCCGAACCCGACAGGCCAAGATAGTTATTGGCACACAGATTGATCAGGCGGCGTCCGTCGTCGCACACGACTTCCGGCCCTTGGCGCGAGGCGATCACCCTTTCCTGCTTGTACAAACCCTCCTCGCGCAGACCAGAAAGCTGGTTGTCGAGCAGTGCGTAGAACGCCTGTCGCGCCTTGTTGCTCATCGTCCCCTCCTTTTGGCAGACAGCGATCGACATGCCCACTGTCCATGCTGGTATGAAAGGTACAACGGGAGCGAGTTCCGCGCCGAAGCAAAAGTGCGGAAAAGCAAACGCCCGCCCGGCATTGCTGCGGGGCGGGCGGGAGCGGGCTGACGGCGCGAGATTACCTCCCGCCGTTTCAGTCTCAGCTCAATTGTTCCAGGCGGATACGCGTGACGGAGCCGGACACGGTCGGCAAGGCTTCGATGCGCTTGAGCGCCGCGTCGACATGCTTCTCCTTGGTCTGATGCGTGAGGATGATGATGTCGGTCCTGGTCTCGCCTTCCGACGGTTCCTTCTGCAGCATGGCGTCGATCGAGATCGAGGAATCGGCCAGGATGCGCGTCACATCAGCCAGCACGCCGGCCTGGTCCGCCACATTCATGCGCAAGTAATAGCTGGTCGTAACTTCCGCCATCGGCACGATGGGAATATCGGCCAGCGCGTTCGGCTGGAAGGCCAGGTGCGGCACGCGATGTTCGGGGTCGGCCGTTGCGAGGCGCGTGATGTCGACCAGGTCGGCGATCACGGCCGAAGCGGTCGGCTCGGAGCCTGCGCCCTTGCCGTAGTACAAGGTGGCGCCAACCGCATCGCCCTGCACCAGCACGGCATTCATCGCACCCTCGACATTGGCGATCAGGCGCTTGGCCGGAATCAGGGTCGGATGCACGCGCAGCTCGATGCCAGGCTTGCCCTCGACTTCGGTACGGCGCGCGATGCCCAGCAGCTTGATGCGGTAACCGAGCTGTTCCGCGTAGCGGATGTCGGTCGCCTGCAGCTTGGTGATGCCTTCCACGTACGCCTTGTCGAACTGCACCGGAATTCCGAACGCAATCGAAGCCAA
>DATBUE010000261.1:0-2172 GCA_036516375.1 Noviherbaspirillum sp.
ACATTGACCTTCAGCTTGTCGATGATCGGATGGCCCGAGAACTTCAGCATCGTGGGCCAGAACAGCAGGTGGAAGGAGACGATGTACTTGCCGATGAAGTGCACCTGTTCGGTTGCTGGGTCGCGCAGCAAGGCGTCGTAGGCAATGCCTTTCTTGCCGCAGTAATTCTTCAGGCTGGCCAGATAGCCGACCGGCGCGTCCAACCACACGTAGAAATACTTGCCCGGCGCATCTGGAATGGGAATGCCGAAGTAGGGCGCGTCGCGCGAAATGTCCCAGTCCGCCAGGTCCTTGCCATCGTTGCCCAGCCATTCGGAAACCTTGTTCACCATCTCCGGCTGCAGTCGGCCCGGCGAGTTCAGCCATTCCTGCAGGAAGGCGATGCAGCGCGGATCGGACAGCTTGAAGAAATACTGCTCGGAGGGCTTGAGCACTGGCGTCGCGCCTGTCAACGCCGAGTAGGGATTCTTCAGTTCGGTCGGTTCGTAGGCCGCGCCGCAGACTTCGCAGTTGTCGCCGTACTGGTCCTTCGCGCCGCACTTCGGGCACTCGCCCTTGATGTTGCGGTCAGCCAGGAACATGCCTTTGACCGGATCGTAGAAGCGCTCGACCACCTTCGTTGCAATCAAGCCAGCTTCGCGCAAACGCAGGTAGATTTCCTGCGACAGCTCGGTGTTTTCGGGTGAATCGGTCGAGTGCCAGTTGTCGAAGGAAATGTGGAAGCCATCGAGATACTGCTTGCGGCCGGCGGCGATCTTCGCGACGAATTCCTGCGGCGTTACGCCGGCCTTCTCGGCGGCGATCATGATCGGCGTGCCATGCGCATCGTCGGCGCCGACGAAGTGCACGTCATGTCCCTGCATGCGCTGGAATCGCACCCAGATGTCGGCCTGGATGTATTCCATGATGTGGCCGATATGGAAGGCGCCGTTGGCATAGGGCAGGGCGGTGGTGACGAACAACTTGCGGGAAGGACTTGCGCTGGGGGTGCTCATTTGGCAATGCGTAGGCGGAAATAAAGCTGCCATTCTAGCAGTGCGCCCCTACGCGCCGGAGGCGCCTGGTTTAGACTTGCGGAGCGAAATTCAGGAGAAAACATGACACTCACGATCGATACCGTGCGCGCGGCGCTTGCCACGGTGACGGACCCGAATACGGGCAAGGATTTGGTCGCCGGCAAGTCGGCAAAGAACATACGGGTGGAAGGCAGCGACGTGTCGGTTGACGTCGAACTCGGCTATCCGGCGGCGAGCCAGCTCGAACCGATCGGACAATCCGTGCGTGCCGCGCTGGCCGCCTTGCCGGGCATCGGCAAGCTGAACGTCAATGTCCGTTCGAAGATCATTGCCCACGCGGTGCAGCGCGGTGTGCCGCTGCTGCCGAACGTGCGCAACATCATCGCCGTTGCTTCAGGCAAGGGTGGCGTCGGCAAGTCGACCACGGCGGTCAATCTTGCGCTGGCTTTGGCTGCGGAGGGCGCCAAGGTCGGCCTTCTGGACGCCGACATCTATGGTCCCTCGCAGCCGATGATGATGGGCATCGTCGGCCAGCCGCAGTCGCAGGACGGCAAGACGATGGAGCCAATGGAGAATTACGGTGTGCAGGTGTCGAGCATCGGTTTCATGATCGACCCGGACCAGCCGATGGTGTGGCGTGGACCGATGGTCACGCAAGCCCTGCAGCAACTGCTGCAGCAGACCAACTGGCGTGACCTCGATTACCTGGTGGTGGACATGCCGCCGGGCACCGGCGACATCCAGCTCACGCTGTCACAGAAAGTGCCGGTGACCGGCGCCGTGATCGTCACCACCCCGCAAGACATTGCCCTGCTCGACGCACGCAAGGGCTTGAAGATGTTCGAGAAGGTCGACATTCCCATCCTCGGCATCGTCGAGAACATGAGTACGCACATCTGCTCGAACTGCGGCCATACCGAACCGATCTTCGGCAGCGGTGGCGGCGAGAAGATGGGGGCTGAATATGGCGTCGAATTCCTGGGCGCCTTGCCGTTGACGATGGCCATCCGCCAGCAAACCGATTCCGGCAAGCCGACTGTCGTCGCAGATCCGGACGGACAGGTCGCGCAGATCTACAAGAAGATCGCGCGCCGAGTGGCGGTGAAGATCGCGGAGAAAGCAAAGGACATGACCAGCAAGTTCCCGAACATCGTGA
>DATBUE010000262.1:0-2224 GCA_036516375.1 Noviherbaspirillum sp.
CCGATCATCCTGGCCAAGCGCAAGGCGAATGAAAAACTGTTTCATGCCCAGATGCGCATCTACTACATGTTGCCGGTTTCCGAGAACCAGCTCGTTCCCGTCCAGGACGCGCATGTGAAGCAATACATGGACATCGTGCGCGAAGTATCGAAGGAACACTTCAAGGCACGCCTGTCGGGGAACAACGACTTCGTCAATTTCGAGTTCGCCAACACCGGCCCCACTTCAACCGGAAAGATGGCAGTGGTCGATGGCGGCAATGGCCTCACGCGTGGCTTCGGCGGCAAGGAACGCACACCCGACAATGCCGAAACCGCAAACGACAGGCCGAAGCCGAGCAACCCATGGGCGCCGAACCCGATACTCCCTTACGAACACGTGTTCAGCGGCGATGTGGGACGCACGCGCACGAACGTCGGCGGCACTCCGCGTTCGGTTCCGCCAGCCGCCCTGGTCCGCAACCAGATCCGGGCCGAGAACCGGCTTGCCGAAGCCGGGGATCCGCTCATCCATATGTCACGCGTGGAAAGCTATGAAAGGGCCGCCTTTGCCGGGCAAATGGAAGCCGCGTACGAAATGGCCCTGGTTCCCGATGAGGCATTCCAGCGCCTCTGCGCACGTCGCCTGGATCCGAGCTGCGACTGGGACGCGCTGTACGAGGAAAACGAGGACAGGAGCACGCCGCCGGACGAAAAGCTGGCGCGCGTCCTGATCGAACGCCGCGATGCCTTGGTAGCACAGTTCAGCCCAAAGGAACTCGCACAGTGGGAAGCCGAGCACCCCGAGAAGGCCAAGCAGTCCTACAACCGGGTAGCCGCGTCGCTGGCCGACGAGGTGGGCATCTACATTCCGCCGCGCTTCGCGCCTGAGCCAAGCGAGTACAGCGCCCAGAAGCTCGGCCCGCAACGGCGGAATTCATTTGCCTTGTAATCCTGCTGCGTAGTGCGCCTGTCCGCAGTCAGAGAGATGCGGGCAGGATGCGCACAGAGAAGTTCTAGACGCCCGCAGGCGCAAGCCCGCGCCGTGCCTCGAACGCGTGTTTGCAGACCTGACACCAGTCTGCTTCCGGCCGCTGGGCCAGGCGCTCAGGTTCTATCGGCCCGCCGCATTGCACACAGCGACCGTATCGTCCCTCTTCCAGGCGTTGCAAGGCGCGTTCGATGTCGCGCAATTCGCTCACCTCGCGCCGCATGGCACTGTCGCGCAATGCGCCCACATCAAAGACGCAGGAGCAGATCTGCGCTTCCTCGCGTGCCAGGCATTCCAGTGCCGGCTGTCCGGACGACAGCATCCGCTGCCGCAGGCTTTCTGCAAGCAAGTCCCGCCGCGATTGCAGGCGCGCGAGCAAGACTTGCGCTGCCATTCCCGGGGCAAGCGCGGCCGGAGCCACGTGCAGAGCCGGTTCGCTCATTCTCAGGCACCCGCAGCCAGCGCCTTCAGGCGCGGCAGATCGAGGATTTCAATTTCACGGTTCGACACGCGCAACAAACCGCTCTTCTTGAAACGCCCCAGCACGCGGCTGATGCTCTCGATGGTCAGGCCGAGGTAGTTGCCGATCTCCTCACGCATCATGCGCAACTGGAAGTTGGTCGAGGAATAACCGCGCATGGCGTAGCGGGCACCGATGTTGACCAGGAAGGAAGCCAGGCGCTGTTCGGCGCGCATGCCGCCCAACAGGAGCATCGCATTCTGTTCGCGGGCGATCTCCTGGCTCATCAGGCGGTGGAAGTGGCGCAGCAAGCCGGGAATCTCGACCAGCAGTTCTTCCAGGCGCGCGAACGGAATTTCGCAGACTTCGCTGTCTTCCAGCGCCACGGCATCGCAGTGGTGGCGGTTGGAACCGATCGCATCCATGCCCAGCAGTTCGCCAGGCATCTGGAAGCCGGTGATCTGCTGTTCGCCGGCGGCGTTGACCTGGAAGGTCTTGAAGTGACCGACACGCACCGCGTACAGCTTCGTGAACGGATCGTCCAGGCGATACAGGCGCCCATCGCGCGGCACCTTGCGACGGCGGCCGATGATGCCGTCGAGGCGCTGCATGTCTTTTTCGTCAAGTCCGGTCGGCAGGCACAGCTTGTGCAGGCTGCAGGAGGCGCAATCGGTGGGTGGGCACGCAGCCTTGTCCTCGCGGATCGCTTCGGTGGCTGCCAGCTCGGCAGTGGCACCTGCTGCCAAGTGCGGCAAGGCGGTGCGAGAAGGAACGAAGGATACGGTTTGTGCGAGG
>DATBUE010000263.1:0-2532 GCA_036516375.1 Noviherbaspirillum sp.
TTGCGGAACGTTGAGGTCGGCGCGGATGAAGACACGTTTTCCCTTGAGCTGCTGGCGAGCGATCAGGTCACTGAGACGGTTGAATTGCATAGGGAGCGAGGCGGGATTGGAAGAATGGAAAAGCGCGTATTCTACCCCAGCGACCATGTCGAAAAAGCCTGCCGGAACTACAAGATGATCCGCAGCAAAGTGTAGAGCGCCATGCCGGCGATGATGGTGCCGAGCAGATGACGCGTACTCAGGAAAAATGCCGTAGCCCCGATCCCGGCGAGCAGTTTCGGATTGGTCCAGGAGAGGTCCAGGCCAGCCGGCGTCATGACGAGATCGGGCACGACGATGGCGGCCAAGGCGGCAGCCGGTGCGTAGCGCAAGGCGTGCTGCACTTTCGGCGGCAACTTCACCGCGTGGCCGAACAGGAAGAACGAGCTGCGCGTCAGCAGGGTGGCTACCGTGAGCAAGGCAATGGTGACCCAGATTTCCGTGGTGCTCACTGCACTTCCTTTTTCCCGCCTTGCTTCTTTTCCATCCACATGTCCACCGTCATGGCCGCTGCCATGCCAACGCCGACCGCAAGCAGCAAGCCCAAGCGGTATGGCAAGGCGTTTGCGGCCACGGCCACTACACCGGCCACCACGACGCCGACCAGAGCCGCACGATTGATAGTCAGCGGAATCGTGATCGCCAGCAGCGCGAGCGTACCTGCATAGCCAATGCCCCAGCTTTCCGGAATCTGGCTCGCCAGCAGGATGCCGACCACTGAACCCGATTGCCACCCCACCCAGTTGCCGTAGCAGATGCCCTTGTAGTAACCAAGCTTGCCGCGGGTGTTGTCGACGGTGGAAGGCGGAAAGCGGATCGGAAACAACGCCATCGTCACATCAGCATTGAAATAGCCGTACCAGAGACGGCGATGCCACGGCAAATGCGCGAAATGCGGCGCAATCGCCGCAGAGAAGATCACGAAGCGCAGGTTGACCATCGAAGCGGTGAGGAACACGACCCAGATCGGTGCACCTGCCACCATCAATGGCAAGGCGGCAAGCTGGGCCGATCCGGCGAACACGAAGATGGTCATGCCGAGTGCCTGCGCGACTGTAAGTCCGCTCTTGACCATTGCCATGCCGGTTACCATGCCCCAGGCAAAGATGCCGGGCATGGTTGGCAGATAGGCTTGCACGCCTTCGCGAAAAGCGCGCCGCTCGAAGTCCACGGCGGGCGGAGTTGGGGTGCGCTGTTGGGCTTGTTCGTTCATCGCGCAGGCTGCCGAGCCGTAGTGAGGAAACGGTTCGGCAGCACTCGAAGTGGGAAAGATGACAAAGAGAAAACGTCGCCGAACACACTGCGTTTGCCGCATGCACATTGGCGCCGGGCCATTCTAGCGACGATCTGCAAACCCCGCCGGAGCTCCCTGCCCGCCCACATGTTCCGAGTTAAAATCCTGCCTTCGCAACATTCTGTATAGACACTGGGAGCGTACAAACATGTCCTTGGCCGACCGCGACGGAAAAATCTGGAAAGACGGCAAACTGATCGACTGGCGGGACGCCACGATTCATGTCCTCACGCACACACTGCACTACGGCATGGGCGTCTTCGAAGGTGTGCGTGCCTACAAGACCGACAAGGGCACCGCGATCTTCCGCCTGAAGGAACATACCCAACGCCTGTTCAACTCGGCCAAGATTTTCCAGATGCAGATTCCCTACGACATGGAAACGCTGATGGAAGCACAGCGCCAGGTCGTACGCGAAAACAAGCTCGAATCCTGCTACCTGCGCCCGCTGGTGTGGATCGGTTCCGAAAAGCTCGGCATCGCCGCCAAGGGCAACACCATCCACGTCGCCGTCGCCGCTTGGCCGTGGGGTGCGTATCTGGGCGAAGATGGATTGGCCAAGGGCATCCGCGTGAAGACTTCCTCGTTCACGCGCCACCACGTCAACGTTTCGCTAGTGCGTGCCAAGGCCTGCGGCTACTACATCAATTCCATCCTTGCCAACCAGGAAGCGCTGACCGACGGCTACGACGAAGCGCTGCTGCTCGATACCGACGGCTATGTATCCGAAGGCTCGGGCGAGAACGTGTTCATCGTCAAGAACGGCAAGATCTACACGCCCGACCTCGCGTCCTGCCTCGACGGCATCACGCGCGACGCAGTGCTGACGATGGCGCGCGACCTCGGCATCGAAGTGATCGAGAAGCGCATCACGCGCGACGAAATGTATTGCTGCGACGAAGCCTTCTTCACCGGCACGGCGGCCGAAATCACGCCTATCCGCGAACTCGACAACCGCCAGATCGGGGCCGGCCACCGCGGACCAATCACCGAAAAACTGCAATCGCTGTTCTTCGACGTGGTCGCCGGCAAGGCGCCGCAATACCAGCACTGGCTGACCCTGGTTTAACTCCCTGAAGCATTCAAGCAGGAATCGCCATGACGCAAGAAAAACAGCAAGACATGAGCTATGTCGAGATCGACGGCAAGGACTTGCCGGCCTATTGCCCGAACCCGAGCATGCCGATCTGGTCTTCGCA
>DATBUE010000264.1:0-1866 GCA_036516375.1 Noviherbaspirillum sp.
GGTTACTTCCCGGTGCCGGCGCTGAAATACCTGCGCGGCGATTTTCTCGACTACGTGCGCGCCACGCTCGATACGCCCGCGGCACGTTCGCGCGGCTTGTTCCAGCGCGCGGCGATCGACGCCATGTTCGACAACCCGGACAGCCACATCACGCCCTTGCGCGGATCGAAGCTGTGGCAGGTCGCGCTGCTGGAAGCGTGGCTGCAGACCAATGGAATCTGACCTGAGGCAATGGTCAATGCCGCAAGAAAAAAACGCGGCGCGTGAGCGTCGCGCAGGAAAACTGAAAATCAGAGGAGGAAAAACATGAGCGTCGTACAACTTGATGCAGTGAAGATGCGTGAGGACGTCGATCCGGAACTGGGGCGCGCAGACCAGACCAAAGCTGTCCAGAGCGAGGCAAAGGACGAGGCAAAGGCGGGCGAAAAAGTGGAATCCCTGAAACCTTCACGCGTGAATGCGGTGCTCGATTGCGGCTGGGGACGGCTGATGTTTGCGCCTTCCTTCGATTCACCCGCGCAACTCGCCCAGGCGCTGCTCGAGGAAGAGCCGGGACGACGCGATATCGCGCTGTATTCGAAGTCGCCGCAACTGGTGCTGGCCGAGGCGCCGGCGCATCTGTTTCTCGATCCTTCGCTGCTGTTCCGGCGCAAGCTGAGCGACGCCAACCCGGGCGCGGCGCCGGTGGAAGGTGTGACGATCCGGCCGTTGGCCACGCGCGCCGATATCGCCGTGATCAATCGCATGTACAGCATGCGCGGCATGGTGCCGCTGGACCCGAAGACGGTGTGGGCGCAGCGCAATTCGGAAGCCTTGCTGTACCTGATCGCCGAGGATGACCGTACCGGCGATGTGGTCGGCTCGGTAATGGCGATCGACCACCAGCTCGCCTTCGGTGATGCGGAAGGTGGCAGCAGCTTCTGGTGCCTCGTGGTGGACCCGCAGACCGGGCTGGCCGGCGTGGGACAGTCGCTGGTGAACCACTTGATCAATCACTTCACCGCGCGCGGGCGACGCTATCTTGATCTGTCGGTGCTGCACACCAACGAAGGCGCGATTGCGCTGTACCGCAAGCTCGGCTTCGAGCAGGTCAGCGTCGGCTTTGCGATCAAGCACAAGAACTCGATCAACGAACCGCTGTTCATCGACCACGCCGATTACTCGGCACTCAATCCCTATGCCCGCATCATCATTGACGAGGCGCGCCGGCGCGGAGTGAGCGTCGAGGTGATCGATCCTGCCGCGGCCATCTTCAAGCTGCGTCATTGCGGTCACGAGATCATGTGCCGCGAGTCGCTGACCGAATTGACCGGCGGCGTGGCGATGACGATGTGCCAGGACAAGGTGCTCACCTCGCGCCGCCTCGCTTCGCTAGGGCTGAAAGTGCCGGAACAGCAGGTCGCCGGCGACCTCGAAGCCGACCGTGCCTTCCTGGCCAAGCACGGATCCTTGGTCGTCAAGCCGGCCATGGGCGAGCAGGGTCGCGGCATCAGCATGGATGTGCGCGACGAACAGCATCTGCAGCAGGCCATCGAGCGCGCACGCCAGGAAGGCGGCCACGTGGTGCTGGAGCAGCTATGCGCCGGCCAGGATCTGCGCATCGTCGTCATCGGCTACAAGGTGGTGGCAGCCGCAATCCGGCGTCCGGCGGAAGTGGTCGGCGACGGCACGTCGACGCTGGCGCAACTGATCGAGCGCCAGAGCGCGCGCCGCGCAGCCGCGACCGGTGGCGAAAGCACGATTCCGGTCGATGCCGAAACCGAACGCTGCCTGGCGGCGCAGGGTCTGAACTACGACTCGGTGCCGGACAACGGCAGCGTGGTGCAGGTGCGCAAGACGGCGAACCTGCACACCGGTGGCACCATC
>DATBUE010000265.1:0-1824 GCA_036516375.1 Noviherbaspirillum sp.
GTTGCCGGTGCCCTTGAATTCTTCGTAGATCACGTCGTCCATGCGCGAGCCGGTCTCGATCAGCGCGGTCGCGACGATGGTCAGCGAGCCGCCTTCCTCGACGTTACGGGCGGCGCCGAAGAAGCGCTTCGGACGCTGCAGGGCATTGGCGTCGACACCGCCGGTCAGCACCTTGCCCGACGCCGGGATCACGGTGTTGTAGGCGCGCGCCAGACGGGTGATCGAGTCCAGCAGGATCACCACGTCGCGCTTCATCTCGACCAGGCGCTTGGCTTTTTCCAGCACCATTTCCGCGACCTGCACGTGGCGCGTGGCCGGTTCGTCGAAGGTGGAAGCCACCACTTCGCCGCGCACCGAGCGCTGCATTTCGGTCACTTCTTCCGGGCGCTCGTCGATCAGCAGCACGATCAGGTTGGTGTCCGGATGATTGGTGGTGATCGCATGTGCGATGTGCTGCAGCATCACCGACTTGCCGGACTTCGGCGACGCCACCAGCAAGCCGCGCTGGCCGCGGCCGATCGGCGCGATCATGTCGATGATGCGGCCGGTAATGTTTTCCTCGCCGCGCATTTCGCGCTCGAGCTGCATCACCTTGTTCGGGTGCAGCGGCGTCAGGTTTTCGAACAGGATGCGGTGCTTCGACGCTTCCGGCGGTTCGCCGTTGACCTTGTCCACTTTCACCAGCGCGAAGTAGCGTTCGCCATCCTTTGGGGTGCGCACTTCGCCTTCGATCGAGTCACCCGTATGCAAGTTGAAGCGGCGGATCTGCGACGGCGAGATGTAGATGTCGTCGGTCGAGGCCATGTAGCTCGCATCCGGCGAGCGCAGGAAACCGAAGCCGTCCGGCAGCACTTCGAGTGCGCCGTCGCCGAAGATCTGTTCGCCCGATTTCGCGCGTTTTTTCAGAATGGCGAACATCAGCTCCTGCTTGCGCAGGCGCGCGGCGTTTTCGATGTCGAGACTGATCGCCATTTCCAGCAGGGCGGAAACGTGGAGCTGCTTGAGTTCAGATAAATGCATAGTGGGTGTCCCGGGACGGGAAAAACGAGGTGGGGGAGGGAACTGCGAGGATTTCAAGCGGCGGCGGGTCGGGAAGACCGTCGCGGATGCTTATATAGGAGTTTGTGCTTGTGTTGGCAGGCTGGCGGCGATACGGGCGTATCGCCGCCGTACGTAATCAGATGTTGCTGTCGATGAAAGAAGTCAACTGACCCTTGGCCATCGCGCCGACCTTCTGGGCCGCGGGCACGCCGTTCTTGAACAGGATCAGGGTCGGGATGCCGCGGATGCCGAACTTGGCCGGTACGGCCTGGTTGGCGTCGACGTCCATCTTCGCGACTTGCAGCTTGCCGTCATATTCCTTGGCCACTTCTTCGAGGATGGGAGCGATCATCTTGCATGGGCCGCACCATTCCGCCCAGAAATCGACCAGCACGGGCTTGTCCGATTTCAATACGTCGGATTCGAAGGATGCGTCGGTAATGTATTTGATGTTTTCGCTCATGGTTGCCTCGGGAGAGGGGATCAAAGGAGATTTCGGATTTCAGGCGCCGGGCTTGCAATGCGCTCGGGCGGGTGCGCGGCGGATTTGGCCTCAAGTTGCCTACCAGGCAATTGGGGGCGCCGTGCGCGGGTTCAAGCAGATGGGAAGCGGCAAGACGTGGTTCGGCGGGAATTCCGGCGAATCATAACCGATTTCCTGCAGATGTGTAGACGCTGTCCGGGCTTTTTTGCCCTCGATCAGATCGAGGCGCGCAGTGCTCTGCAACTGACCCTTGCGCTATAGTCTGTGGCCCTTGTTTCATCACCCGATCGTCCGTCCCA
>DATBUE010000266.1:0-3505 GCA_036516375.1 Noviherbaspirillum sp.
CGTTGAAACCGACCCACGCGCCGGCGGCGAGCTCCGGGTGCATCAGGATGAACCAACCGTCGGTGTTGTTCTGGGTGGTGCCGGTCTTGCCGGCAAGTTGGGCGCGCGCGCCGGTATGGCGGCGCACCGACCGCCCCGTGCCCTGGTCGACTGCGACGCGCAGCATGCCGGTCAGTTCGTGCGCAGTCTGTGCGGAGATGGCGCGCTCGGCCTTGCTGGAAAACTCCGCAACGACCTTGCCTTCCTTGTCGAGGATACGCGTCACCAGCAGCGGTGCACGGTATTCGCCGCCGGCGGCGATGGTGGCGTAGGCCGACACCATTTCCAGCAGCGTGACCGGGCTAGTGCCCAGCGCCAACGCCGGCACCGCCTGCAAGGGGCTCTGGTTGACGCCGAGGCGGCGCGCAAACGTGGCTACCTTGTGCGGGCCGACTTCCTGCATCACGCGCGCGGTCACGGTGTTTTTCGATTGCGCCAGCGCTTCGCGCAGCGTGAGTTCGCGCCCGCTCGGCGCGGAGACATCGGTGGGGCGCCAGATTTCGCCAGCGCCGACCTCGATTTCCACCGCGCTGTCGACCATGCGGGTATCGGCGCGCATGCCCTGCTCCAGCGCCGCGCCGTAGACAAAGGCCTTGAAGGTGGAGCCGGGCTGGCGCCGTGCGGCGGCCACATGATCGAACTGGTCGCGCGCGAAATCGCGGCTGCCGACCCAGGCCTTTACGTGACTGGTGCGGGGGTCGATGGCGACGAAACCGGTTTCCAGGCGCGTTTTTTCCGCCAGCAGGCGAGACAGGAAGGCGCGGTCCTGGCGCAGTGCCGCCAGCGCCGCATCCGGTGGTGTGCCTCGTTCCAGCGCCTCGCGATAGGCGGCGGATTCACGTACGAAGACGTTGAGCAATTCGCCGCGTTCGCGCCACATCGCTCCGCCTGGCTGCACCTGGCGCTGCTTCGAACCCGCTCCCAGCGCCCAATCGGCATCGGCCAGCGCTTGCAGCGCCTGCATGCGGCGAGCCACCGCGCGCTCGGCCTGCGTCTGCAGACGCGCGTCCACGGTGGAGACGATGGTCAGCCCGTCCGCATGCAGGTTGTAGTCGTTGCGGTCGGCCCACTCGATCAGCCACTTGCGTGTGTGCGCGGCAAGGTGCGGGGCGTTGCCCACCGGCTCGCTCTGGCGCGTGAAGTCCAGACGTAGCGGCCGCTGCTGCAGGCGCGTGACTTCACGTGGTTCGAGCACGCCGCGCTTGGCCATCTGCGCCAGCACCACGTTGCGCCGCGCCAGCGCGCGCTCGGGGCGCTGCACCGGGTTGTAGTAGCTGGTGCCCTTCAACATGCCGACCAGGGTTGCGCTTTCCAGCACGTTCAGCTCGGCTGCGGATTTGTCGAAGTAGGTACGCGCGCCCATTTCGATGCCGAAGGCGTTGTACAGGAAGGGCATCGTGTTCAGGTAGGTAAGCAGAATTTCCTCTTTCGAGTACGCGTACTCGATCTTCAGCGCCGTGATCAATTCCTTGAGCTTGCGCGTGAGCGTGCGTTCGCGTCCGATCTGCTCGGGGTAGAGATTGCGCGCGAGCTGCTGGGTGAGGGTCGAGCCGCCCTGCGGGCTGCCGCGCAGCGTGTGCACGATGCTGGCTGCGGTGCGCTTGATGTCCACTCCAAAGTGTTGGTGGAAACGATGGTCTTCGGTGGCGATCAGTGCATCGATGACATGCGGGGATATCCGGTCCAGTTCCACCCATTCGCGGTTGAGCTGCCTGAACACGGCCAGTTGCTTGCCATCGGCCGATACCAGCACGCTGGGCGTATCCGCCTTGGCTTTCTTCAGGTCGGAAATCGCCGGCGTGAAGGGAATCAGGACCAGTGTGTACGCAACAAGCAGCAGCAGGATGAAGGCTGTACTCAGGAACATCGCACGCAGTGCGGCGCGGGTGCGTGCAGTGGGTGAACGTGCGGAGTCGAACACCGGTGCGAGGAACGCGGCATGCAGCTTCGCGAGCAGGACGAGGGCGGCGATGACTGCGCGCCCGGCCGCCGAGACGAGACGGGCCGCCAGAAAACGGCGCAGCGTTTGAAATGCGTACAAGATAACTTCCGGACCGGGACCGGCCGCTGATGTGGGGCTACGATCTTACTGCAGGGGAAACTTTCCCGGTAAGCCGGCGTGCCGGAAAGAGACGGGATTGCGGATGCGGCGTGCGGCCGCAAAACGGCCCGTCGTTTTCGGCTCAGCGCAAGCGGAAGCGCCGCTTGAGCGCACGCCAGCCATGGACCGCATGCAGCAGCATGCGCTCGCCGCTCCCCTGTTCGGCAGCCGGCACCGCCCCGGTCAGCAGCAGGTCCAGCCGGCGCCGAGCCTGCGCGAGCAGGTTGGCCACTACCAGCCGTGGCACCAGGAACTGGTGCAGGCGCGAGCGGTAGACCACCACCTGTTGCAGGTAGCGGGTCTGGGCGCCGAGCGCGAACTTGTATTCGTAGGGGCTGCGCATGAAGTTGAATTCGCGGCAACCGCGCGCGATGCACTCGCAGATCATCAGGTAGGACATCAGGATGCCGGCCGAACAATCGTCGTAGGCCGGGTCGTGGGCCACGATGCGGTAGAAGAAGGCGTCGCCGGCGCGGTAACCGATGCCGCCGGCGATGATCCGGTCCCCCGCCATCAGCACGCCGGTCATGCCGCTTTGCTGGGTCAGCGCGATGATGCGTTCGGTCTCGGCCTCGTCGATGCTGAAGGCGAGGCTCTTGTTGCTGATGCGCGCGCGGCTCAGGCGCAGGATCTCGCGTACCTGCTGCGCGCTGACGTCCGCGCTCTCGAAGAAAACATGACGTAGCTCGGGATGGCGCGCCTCCAGCTTGCTCATGTAGCGCCGCAGATTACGGCGCATGTTCTTGCCGAGACTTTCCGTGTAGGCATCGACGCTGGTCGGCAGCGTCACCACCACGTCAGCCGTGCAGGGGAAGTGCTGCAACGGATGGCCGGGTGTGGCGGCATCCTCGATCTGCACCGCATTCAGGCTCAGTGCATGCACCTGCGACCAGCGCCCGAAGGCATGCGCGGCAAAGCGTTGCAGCTCGCCGACTTCGATGCGCATGCCCTCGTTGACCACGCGCACGCTGGATCCATTACGCTCCAGCAGAAGGACTGCGAGCGGCTCCTCGGCCCGGCGCGCGACATAAACGTGGGTGACGGCGTCCAGGCCGCCGTAGATGCCGAGATGGGCGAAGGTCGAATGGATGTTGCAGTAGAGCTTGCGCAACTGCGCATCCAGCCCCGGTTGCAGGCCCTTGCGCGCACGCGCCTCGCAACTGATGAGGACGGCATCGTTGCGCTTGCGCGGCACAGCACGCGGATGAAATGCCAGCACATTGGCGGCAGTCTTGGGCATGAGGGGAGCGTTCATCATTTCCATTCGCAGGTGCCTGAATGGAATCATCCTAAAAATTCGATGATGAAGCCTTGCGGCGGTATAAGAACTGTCCTCGAACTCGGCCGCAGAAAACAAAAAACGCG
>DATBUE010000267.1:0-4634 GCA_036516375.1 Noviherbaspirillum sp.
TGGGCAAGGCCCGACGCCTGGATGACGCGCGTGGGCGCTATATCGAATTCTGCAAGAGCACTTTTCCCAATGAGCTCGATCTGCGCGGCATGAAGATCGTGATCGATTGCGCACATGGCGCGGCCTACCACATTGCTCCCGACGTCTTCCATGAACTTGGTGCCGAAGTGATCGCTATCGGCCGCAATCCCAACGGATTCAATATCAATGCAGGTGTGGGTGCAACTGCTCCTGCCGCATTGCGTGCAGCTGTGCAGGAGCAGGGCGCCGATCTGGGCATCGCCCTCGATGGCGATGCCGACCGCGTCTTGATGGTCGACGCGGCCGGCCGTGTGTACAACGGGGACGAGTTGCTCTACGTGATCGTGAAAGATCGCATCAACAATGCTTTCGCTCCAGTGCAGGGAGTGGTCGGGACGCTGATGACCAACATGGCGCTGGAAGTCGCGCTCAAGCGCATGGACATCCCATTTGCCCGCGCCAAGGTAGGGGACCGTTACGTGCTCGAAGTGCTGCAGGAGCGCGGCTGGCTGCTCGGTGGCGAAGGATCGGGTCACTTGCTCTGTCTGGACAAGCACACGACCGGCGATGGCATCGTATCGGCACTACAGGTGCTGTCGACCCTGCGCCGCAGCGGCGCCACACTGACCGAAGCCGTTTCCGAGCTGCGCCTTTTCCCGCAGACGCTCATCAACGTCAGAGTCGCGCCGGGTTCCGATTGGCAGAAGAACGACGCGCTGCTGGCTGAAAAGGAAAGCGCGGAATCGCAACTGGGGAGCGATGGTCGCGTCCTGATCCGGGCATCCGGCACCGAGCCCTTGGTCAGGGTGATGGTCGAAGCCCGGGATTCTGAATTGGCGAGTTCGTTGGCAAAGCGTATCGCGGATCGCCTTGCTGCCTGATTAGAGCGGATCTGACCTGGTTACCTTGGCGACGCCGGACGGTTTGCCCACGGCATGGCGTTGCAGCTCCTCGTAATGGCACTCGTCTACCGCCATGTGGCAGCCCTGTCTCTCGATGGGCGTCTTGTTCATAACGAATCCAACTTTGCCTCGACCGAGCCAAGCAGGGCGAATACGTTACAGGATTGATTTGACCGCGGTGAATGGCCCCGGTATGATGCACGACTCTCGGGGCGTAGCGCAGCCTGGTAGCGCACCTGATTTGGGATCAGGTGGTCGGACGTTCGAATCGTCTCGCCCCGACCAGACACTCTGGCACCTCGCATGCCAATGGCGGTTTTCCCGCTTTCACTTCACTGGCCTGCTGCCATTTTTCTTGAAAGTTGTGGGCAGCCGGCAGTCTCGGCTGCCCATAGCTCAGCTGGATAGAGCAACGGCCTTCTAAGCCGTAGGTCGCAGGTTCGACTCCTGCTGGGCAGGCCATCCTCCTCTGCAAACCTCGACTCCCGGTTAAGACCCGGTGGATCAGGAACCGGTGCCAATCAAGGCTTCGCGTTGCTTTTCCAGTTCTGCGCATTCCGACTTGTGCTGGGTGCTCGCTTGCTCGGCCCTGCGCCTTGCGTTGCCCGCATTCTTGCCGCCGGCCTTCCTTGCTTCCTCCATGGCCCACGCTGCGCGCGCAGCCAGCTTGTCGCATCTCTTTCTGACAGCGGTATCTGCCCGTGCTTGGCGTTGCTGCCGTTTGCGTGCAGCGCCTTCTTCCTTCTCTGCCGCGCGCTCGATTTCGGCGAGCGCCTTCTTTTCCTTGGCTGCGCGTTCTTTCGCTTCTTCAGTCGCCGCTGCCGGCAGAGAAGGAAGGACAGTGCCGCCTTCGCAAGGTGCGTCGCCGTAAAGCGTTCGTCCATTCACCTCGCAGCGATACACGGCGGCAGCAGGCAAGCAGACGGCTAGCAAGGCTGCGCCGAGCAGGTGGCGGGGCAGCGTCATCATCCGACGACTTTTCCTGGGTTCATTAGACCGTTCGGATCAAGCGCTTGCTTCAAGGTGCGCATCAGGCGCAATTCCACCTCGGATTTGTAGAGCTTGATCTCTTCGCGCTTGAGTACGCCTATTCCGTGTTCGGCAGAGATGGAGCCGCCATAGCGCTGCACGCTGTCGTGAACGACGCGATTGACGGCTTCCTGCCGAGCGACGAAATCTTCGGGGTCGACGTTTTCCGGTGGCGAGACGTTGTAGTGGAGATTGCCGTCACCAAGGTGTCCGAAGGTGACCATGCGGGCACCGGGAAAATGCCTTTGCAATTGTTCGTCCGTGTTTCGTATGAACTCTGCGATGTGCGAAATGGGCACCGAAATATCGTGCTTGATATTCTTGCCTTCCTCTGCCTGCGCCAGCGTGATGTGTTCGCGCAAGCTCCACAACGATTGGGACTGCGCCAGCGAGGATGCAACGACGGCGTCTGCAATGACTTCGTCTTCGAGCGCGGCCCCGATCACGTTTTCCAGCAGGGCGTTGGCATGTTCTTCCGACTCGCTGTCCGACAATTCCAGCAGCACGTACTGGTTGTGGTTATCTGCAAACGGAGCACGCATCTGCGGAAAATGCTTGTTCACCAGGCGTAGGCAGAAATCAGACATCAACTCGAAGGCGGTGAGTGCCGAGCCGCAGCGCTCCTGCGCGATAGCCAGCAGCTGCAAGGCCTGGTCGGCCGAATCCAGCGCCGCAAGGGCGGTGAGTTGGGCGCGCGGACGCGGGAAGAGCTTGAGCGTGGTGGCGGTGATGAATCCGAGTGTGCCTTCTGCGCCGATGTACAAGTTGCGCAAGTCGTAGCCTGTATTGTCCTTGCGCAGCCCTCGCAATCCATCCCAGACTTCGCCTTGTGCGGTGACGACTTCGACGCCAAGGCAAAGCTCGCGCATGTTCCCGTATCGCAGCACGGCCGTGCCGCCAGCATTCGTCGACAGGTTGCCGCCTATCGTGCAACTGCCTTCTGCACCCAGCGACAGCGGAAACAGGCGATCCGCACTGGCGGCGATTTCCTGCACTTGCTGCAGCACGCATCCGGCTTCCACGGTGATGGTGTTGTTGACGGTATCGATTCCGCGTACACGGTTCATTCGCGTCAATGAGACAACGACGGCAGTGCCGCTCTCATCCGGCACGCTGCCGAGTACGAGCCCAGTGTTGCCACCCTGGGGAACCATCGGGATCTTGTGCTCAGTGCACAGCCTGACGATGGCAGCTGTCTCCTCCGTCGTGCCCGGACGCAGCACGGCACGTGCACGGCCGGTGAAGCGGCGACGCCAATCGGTGAGGTAGCCCGCCATGTCTGCAGCATTCGTCAGCACATTCGGTGCGCCGATAGTGGCGCGGCACTGTTCAAGGAAATCGTTCATTCGGCAGCCTTTCGGATGGCCTGACGCGCAAGTGCCTTTGCAGCTTGCTTGTAGGGACGCAGGTAGAAAACGGTCGAAAAGAAAAACACGCAGACGAGTGCGATCTCGAGCGCGCCGAGCAAGGCGGACATGCCGGTCTCGGTCATGGCCCGTACCACCCCCTCGGCAAGGTAGAGCAGGACCAGCATCGAGGCCCATTGCATCGTGTAAAGATCGCGCTTGAGCACGCCGCGCAGCGGCAGCAGGAGCGGCAGTACTTTAAGTACCAGCCAGGAGCCGCCCGGGCGAAGCGGGGCCAGAGCCAGCTCCCATGCGACGCAGAGCAGAATCAAGCCAACGAGGCTGAGCGCGGAAGCGTAGTAGCAAGCCTTTTGCATGCTGATTCAAGTGTTCAGTTTGAGGGCGGTGCGCGCTAGTCGCTCGCCCAAGGCGATGGTCAGGGTTCGGGTATCGTCGGTCAGCGGTTGGTTGCCGTTGGCTCCCGTCCAGTGACTGGCGCCGTACGGGGTGCCACCACTGGCGCTGGTCATCAATTGCGGATGGGTGTAGGGCAATCCCAGCAGCAGCATGCCGTGATGCAGCAGCGGAATCATCATCGACAGCAGGGTCGATTCCTGCCCGCCATGCAGACTTCCGGTGGACGTGAACACGCAGGCCGGCTTGCCCGCCAACGTGCCGGCCAACCACTGTGTGGAAGTGCCGTCAATGAAGTACTTGAGGGGGGCGGCCATGTTGCCGAAGCGTGTGGGGGAGCCCAAGGCGAGCGCGCCGCATTCTTCGAGGTCGGCGGCTTCCACATAGGGAGCGCCCTGCGCGGGTATGTCGGGCTCGACAGCTTCGGCCACGGTTGACACTGCAGGAACCGTACGCAGACGCGCTTCGCATCCCGCCACGCTTTCCACACCCTGGGCAATCAGTTCGGCCATTTTGCGTGTGGTGCCGTGGCGTGAGTAATAGAGCACGAGCACTGTCAGATCAGGGGCAGTCATGCTTGATATTATAGGCGCAACACGCACTTCTCTCGGCGCCTAAGCCGTAGCGACAGGCGAGATGCCACATCCATTGCCGCCTGTTGAAAAATCTCACTTTGCATGCCCTCTTTTCCGAACCTGCTGCGCAAGCTTCCTCTGCACGACATGCGTACGCTGCTGCGTTTCGCGCTGCGTCGTCTTGAGGAGGAGCGCCTACCAGAGGTCGCCGGCAGCCTGACCTTCACCACCGTCCTTGCACTGGTTCCCGTCCTGACGGTCGTGCTGGCGGTGTTCACTGCTTTTCCGATTTTCAATACCTTTCGTGCCACGCTGGAAGAGTATTTTCTGCAAACCCTGATGCCGGG
>DATBUE010000268.1:0-3186 GCA_036516375.1 Noviherbaspirillum sp.
CACTCGGCATCCCGACGCCACCCGCCCGTAAGCTCGCGGGGGCGCCAGGCGCGATCTTGGAGGAGGTGCCGGCCAATGAAGAGGGCGACATCTGTAAACGCCCGCCCCGCAATACATCCTTACAAAAGGCGCCTTTCTCTACGGCAATGTTGTGCAACAATGTTCCGGTGTCTCATTCCGCCCATGCTGCACCATGCCTTCCCCACCTCCGCATCCCGATCCCGTGCTTGACCAGACCACGCGCACCCAGTTGATCGGCGAGCTGGTCGAAGTCGTCGCCACGCTGGCCAATGCGCAGTTGGACGGGTTCACGACACGCTTGGCGCAGGCCTTGCAGGAAGCCGGCGCGAAGCTTTCCCATCCCGTCCAGCGCAAGCTGCACGAAAGCGCTGCCGCGCTGGTACGCAAGAATCGCTATCCGTTTTCCTATGTCGCTGCCGAGCGCCTGCGCATGTCGCTCGAGCACGAATTGCAGGCCGCCGCGCGCGGCTTGGCGCAGGCAGGTGAAGCCAGCGGGGCGCTGAAGTCGCTGCCGCCGGACGTCGAGGTCGACAAGAAGCTCAGCCTGGGCAAGGCAGGCCGGGTACTGGAGGAATTGCACGCGGAGCGGCTGACAGTGCTGGAGCTGCGCCTGGCCAGCCTGTTCGGACGCGCAGCACTGGCGCCGGCTGCTCACCCGCTGCGCCCGCAGATCTTCCTGAATGTATTGCACGAAGCCTGGTGCGAATTCCACCCGGACGTAACCGCCCACGCCTTGGTATTCCCGCTGCTCGGACCATCCCTGAGCCTGGATCTCGCGCCGATCTTGCACGGCGCGAACACGATGCTGGCCAAGCGCGGCATCCTGCCGCAACTGCAGGGTGCGGCGACGCAGGGTTCCGCTGCCTCAAGCGTTGCGGCAGCCGGCGAGGACGCGTTGAGCGCCCGCCTGCGCAGCCTGCTGGGCGACGCGGGGGACGCAGGTGCAAGCAACGCCCTGCCCATGGGCAGCGATTTTCCGACCCTGCTGGAGCCGCACGCGCTCGGGCGCACAGCCCTGCTCGACTATCTCGAGTCGCTGCAGAAGAACATGTTCGACCAGCACCTGGCTGCCTGCGGCGCGGGAGGTGCGCAAAGCGCATTGGTCCTGGCCCACGTGCGCCGCCATGCACCCCGCGATTGCATGAGCGCAGCCGACGAAAAAATTATCGAGCTGCTCAGCGCTATCTTCGACGCCGCGCTGGCGGAAACGGCCTTGCCGTCCGAGCTGCGCACTCTGCTCGCTTCGCTGCAACTGCCGGTGCTCAAGGCCGCCTTGATGGACCGCGCCTTCTTTTTCCGCGCCGACCAGCCGGCTCGCCGTGCGATCGAACTGCTGACCGAAATGGCGGTCGGGTGCGACCCGCAAAAGGGCCATACCGACCCGACCTACATGACCATCCGGCGCAATATCGAGCGTATCCAGCGCGGTGCGGCCGAACGCAGCAGCGTGTTTGCCGACGCGGTGTGGGATATGGAATCCTTCCTGCAGCGCGAGCAGACCGCGGCCGACCAGATTCTCGCCACGCCGATCGCGCAAGCCTTGCAGCAGGAAAAGCGCACTCAGGCCGAGAAGCGGGCGCGCCATGAAGTGGCCTTGCGCCTGGATACCGGCGAAGTAACGGCCTTCGTCGAAGCCTTCCTGGAAGACCGCTGGGTACCGGTGCTGACGCTCAACTACATCGAGCAGGAGCAGCAACCCCAAGCCGCGGACGAAGCCTTGGGCACGATGGACAAGCTGATCTGGAGCGTGAAGCCGAAGATCACGGCGGCCGAGCGCAAGGAATTGCTGGGCTTGCTCCCGCGTCTGGTCGCCGATCTGAACCGCTGGCTGGACATGATCCAATGGCATGGCGCGGAGCGTGCGCGCTTCTTCACTGAACTGGCGACCTGTCATGCCTCGCTGGTGCGCGCTCCGGTCGAGCTTTCACCGCAGCGCCAGGCCGAGCTGGCGCTGCAAGCCGCGCGCCAAGCGGCGGAACGGCGTCTGCAGCGCCAGGCCGCGCGCGGAGTGCCGCGCGAACCGGATGAAGCGGATCGCTGCGTACAGAACCTGAAGGCCGGCGCCTGGATCGAGTTCGAGGCCGGCGACCTGGCGCATGCGCGCCGTCTCAAGCTTGCCTGGGTCAGCCCGCAGCGCAACCTCTACCTGTTCGCCACCGCCAGCCGCCTGCATGCGCTGACGCTGACCGACGAGGCGCTGGCGGCCATCCTGCGCGAAAGCCGAGCACAAGTCGTCGACATGGGTGGCTTCGTTGAGCGCGTCCTGGCCCGGACTCTCGGCATCGCGCACCCCGCCAACGGCGAGCAGCAGCGCCTGTCGGCCTGAGAATCTGTTCAGAGTTTGAGAACGCCGTGGCTACGCGCCGCGCGCCGCCTGCGCATAGCGGCGGTCGAACTTCAGCAGGCATTGCTCCTTGACCGCACCTTCGCCCTGGAAGAAGGGGCCGCGCGCATACGCGGCGATCTCGGTGCATGCTTGCAGCACGGCCGGTTCGGCCTGGGCTTGGCGCTCGACTTCGCTCACGTGATACTCATGTGCCGCAAACAAGCCAGCGCCGACGAGCGTCAGCACCGCGGCTCCCAGATAAACATCGTTCAAAGATTTGATCAGCACTACGCCACCTTGCTCCTGAAATTGCGATGTCCTTTTCCGCACGGACACGTCGAGTTTCAGAGCGGTATCGCTGGAAATAGTTGCTGTGGGAAACAAAAAAAGAATCGCGCAGCCGGAGAGGCACGGACGATAGAGGCGATGCGGGTGGAAGTGCGAGGAGGGGGAGTCGGTGAACCGGCGCCTATGATCGCCCGGCTCACCTGCCGCCGTCATGCCTATCTGGAGCATGTACCGCGACAGCAGCAATCTTAAATGGCCATTGTTTCAGGAAGATGACAGGACCGGCACCAAGCCGGTCCTCCGCATCCGCATGCAAGGATGGCAAGCGTGGCATCATGAGGCGCTGCGCAACAAGTTATCCCAAGGAGGACAAGCATGCATTGCCCCGTTTGCAAGAGCGTTAACCTGGTCATGTCGGAACGGCAGGGCATCGAGATCGATTACTGCCCGCAATGCCGCGGCGTGTGGCTGGATCGCGGCGAGCTCGACAAGCTGGTCGACAGGGCTTCGGCCGAAGGTGCCGCGCAGCGCCAGCCCGCGTACAACGCGCC
>DATBUE010000269.1:0-2316 GCA_036516375.1 Noviherbaspirillum sp.
TCGAGGAATTCGGTCCGAATGCCGGTGGCGACGTCGCCTACCTGTGCGGCAACCCGAACATGGTCGATGCGTGCTTCGAAGCGCTGAAGGGCCACGGTCTGCCGGTGCCGCAGATCCGCCGCGAGAAGTACGTCAGCAGCAAGTGATCAACCGCCGAGCAGTTCGGCGCGCCGTTTGCGGCTGAGCTTTTCCAGCGCGCGCCGGTACGACCACGTCACCAGCTCGCGCAGGTACTCCTCCGGCACGCGTCGCACGTCCACCACGGTCACCCAGTACCAGCGGCCCATCCAGCGCGCCGGCTTGATGCCGGGCTGGTCGGTGAGTTCGACGAACCGCTCGGGCGTGACGCGGAAACTGAAGCGCCAGCGTTCCGGCTCGCTGGTCTTGAAATACGCGAACGTCTTGCCGCCGACGGCATAGACCAGGATGTTCGACGGCTCGCCGTGCAGGGTTTGTTCCGCGGCGGGAAACGAGGCACAGAATCGCTTGAGGCCGGCGGTGTCCATGAGGGCATTGTGGACCGGGCTGCTGACAGCGCATTGTCAGCAGGGTGGATGGCTTGGGTCAGGTGTACCGAAAAGTCGAGTTTCGCCGTTGATTGCCCGCTCGTCGTCGGGCGAAGCGGACTCCGCCTTGCTTCGGCGTAGCCGAACATCCAGCGCCTTTTCATGCTTGCGGGCACGCTCTGCGGGCAAGCGCAGCTGGCACTTTCGCCGTTGCTCGTCATCCGGTGAAGCTGCGATCCGTTGTGTTGTTGCCCTCGCTCGTCATTCCCGCAAAGGCGGGAATCCAGCGCCCCTTCACGCTTGCAATTGCCAGAACTTCCCGCCGCCTAAAAGGCCCGGCCTAGTCTCTGGCTCTTTAGCGGCGAAGACGCGAGTGGCATGTCTCTAAGTTGCTGGATGGTTCTACCAGGCGAAGAGCGGAATTCGCTTTCGCGAATGACGAGCATGGATCGCTAGTGCGATTGCGTTGACCGTTGCTCTTGCTGTCTAACAGACCGATCCCTTTGGCTACGTTTGACAGAAGGCGCCCAGTCGGACCTGGGTCAGCAAAGCAAAGTGACCCGGCCTGCTTTAGAGGGAAGGAAGCTTTGGCTGTCGCTCCTGACAAGGCAACGGTGAAGCGTGAAACGTCCATGGATCCCCGCCTTCGCGGGGATGACAGGCAGAAGCAACAGCAAAATGGATCCCGGCTTTCGCCGGGATGACGAGCGAATGGGCCCTTCGCGGGGATGACGAGCAGGGCCACGACAGGCGCGGAACGCAACGGCCAAGGGGTTCGCCTATGCGGAAGTCTGGCAACGCCCCTTCGCAGGATGACGAGCGAGAGCAACAGCAAAATGGATCCCGGCTTTCGCCGGGATGACGAGCACTCGCATCTGCTAGGCGTCCTCATCCTTGGATGGATCGATCCCGCGCAACCTCCCGCTCAATGGTTTCAATCGTTACCAAACGCCGGCGCATGGCGCTTGGTTTTCCCAGGTTGATCAATCACTTGCGCCCCCGCACTTGACGACCCACGCCCGAGTTGATCCACAAATTGCCGCAGCGCACAAAGTGTGGTCTAGTCGGAAGAACCATGGGTGGTGAGGCAGGCCGGACCGCGCGAGCGGACCGCGGTGCCCCGTCGCCGGAAGCCAGGTTCGTTGTCTCGTTCGACAAACCCAGCGGTACAACCCGCACGGAGAAACGATGGAGCAGCAGCATCGCCCCGGTCCTGTCGGTCTTTACGATCCCCACGACGAGCGGGACGCGTGCGGCTTCGGCCTGATCGCGCAGCTCGACGACAAACCCAGTCGCGAACTGGTCGACCGTGCGATCGAGGCGCTGGTGCGCATGACCCATCGCGGCGGCATCGCCGCGGACGGTCTGTCCGGCGATGGCTGCGGCCTGCTGATCCGCCAGCCTGACGGTTTTTTGCGCGCGCTCGCGCGTGAGTCCGGCATCGCGTTGCGCGCGCATTACGCGTCGGGCCTGGTGTTCCTGCCACATGACGAGACGCTGGCGGCGCAGGCGCGCGAGACCCTGACTGCGAAGCTGCAGCATGAGCGCGTCGATGTCGCCGGTTGGCGCGTGGTGCCGGTGGACACCGCCGCATGCGGCGAACTCGCGCGCCGCACGATGCCGCGCATCGAGCAGATCTTCGTGCAGCCTTCGGGCGCATTCGATGCGGCGAGCTTCCAGCGTTCGCTGTTCCTGGCACGCCGTCGCGCCGAGCAGCAGCTGTCCGAAGTGGCTGACTTCTACGTCGTCAGCCTGTCGATGGCGAGCATCGGCTACAAGGGCATGGTGCTGCCCGACCGCCTGCCGCAGC
>DATBUE010000270.1:0-1832 GCA_036516375.1 Noviherbaspirillum sp.
CTGCCGTCCGACCTGCTCCGCCCGCCGGCCACGGCGCGAACATGTCAGCTTTTTTTCAAGCTGCGCGGAGGCGGAGCGCGCCGGCTTTCGTCCCTGCAAACGCTGTCACCCGAACGGCGTACCGGAAGACGCCCAGCGCGAGGAACTGATTGCGCGGGCGTGCCGGACCATCGAAGCGTCCGAAGAAATTTTGCCCCTTGCCGAACTCGCGGCCCGCATTGGCCTCAGCCCCCATCACTTGCATCGCCTGTTCAAGCAGACTACCGGGCTTACGCCGCGCCAATACGCTTGCGCACATCGCGAGCAGCGGCTGCGAGCCCAATTGGAGGGAAAGGCTCCGACCACGGCAGCGATTTTCAATGCGGGCTTCAACACCAGTAGCCGCTACTACGAGAATGCCGACGCTATCCTCGGCATGGAAACCCGGCGCTATCGCGCCGGAGGTGCGGGCGCCAGCATCTGCTACGCAATCGCTCCCTGCACTTTGGGAAACGTGCTGGTTGCACAGAGCGAATCCGGCGTTTGCGCGATCCTGCTCGGCGACGACTGCGCCGTCTTGCATGCCGACCTCCGAAAACGCTTCCCACGCGCCCTGCTGCGCGAAGGCGGGGATGGGTTCGAATCACTCATCTCTGAAGTCGTGCGCCTGATCGATGCCCCCGGTCTCGGCGCCAACCTTCCGCTTGATATTCGGGGCACTGCATTCCAGCGCCGGGTATGGCAAGCCCTTCGAGCCATTCCGCCCGGAACGACCGTGACTTACACCGAACTGGCCCGGCGCTTGGAGGCCGGCACAGCCGTGCGCGCTGTAGCCAGCGCTTGCGCAGCCAATCCGCTCGCGGTGGCCATTCCCTGCCACCGCGTGGTTCGCAGCGATGGGGCACTCGCGGGATATCGCTGGGGGCTGGAGCGCAAACGCCTGTTACTCGACAAGGAAGCAGCGGAAGCTGCTAAGACGGTTGCGCCGGATGACGAGTAAGGCACCCGGTATCCGCTCCGACTCCGCACTCTGACAGAAGCTGTTTTTGAATTTCGGAAAATATTGCCCGACAAACTATTGCTTTGCGTCACAAGCTCATTACAATGAGCCTCACCACACATCTGACGAGCGGGGCAGCGATGAAAGATCTGACCAGGGAAATGACCGGAACCGCGACCACGCGTAGCTTTAATTACAACAAGCTGCAAGCGGCGGCCTGCATCGCAAGTTCGGCGATGGTGAGCATTGCTGCAATTTACTGGATGGTCAGCAAGCTCTCCTGAAGACGCAACGCCTACGCGGCGTTCAATTCTCAATGTAGGCGCTTTGGCGCCAATGCGACGCGGGCTCATGCCCGCGTTTGCTTTTGTGCAGTTTTTTCTTGCGGGTAGAGCTGATTCGTCCTAGAACCGGAAAGGAAACTGCTGGAATAACGCGCCGACAGAGAGCTGGTTCAACAGCTTCAAGAAAGAGCGTGTTCATGAAATTTGCTATGCCACTCATGCGCGATGAAGGCGGCCAGCTTCGAGTACATCGAGGTCTTCTACAACCGAACGCGGGAGCATTCGACCCGTGACCGAGGTCGCATGCAAAAAGCTGGTCAAGCAGGGCCTGCGTCGTGCCGGGATGCGCTGGAAAGAAGACGGCGCACAAACCATCTTCAGTGTGCGTGCCTTGCTGCTGACTCCGACGCGCTGGAAGCAGTTCTGGCGCAAGCTGGAGCAGTATGGCGCTCCCACCATCAGTAGCTATTGAATGAATGTATTTGCTTCAGGTCCGCGCCCCTGCGGACAACGCGAGATTCGACGTTCTGCGGAGAGCGAGATGCATGCATAGAAGAAACATTACTACA
>DATBUE010000271.1:0-2399 GCA_036516375.1 Noviherbaspirillum sp.
GGCGGTAGCGGCCACATGGACGCGCCCCTGCGGCAAGGCGACCAGCGCATTGGCTCCGTTGCCGGCGCTGCAGTCCATCGAGTCGGGAAAGGTCGTGCTGTGGTAGGCCGGACGCGCACCGCCGGTACACAGGCCGACCGCATACAGGCGTTCGTCTTGCACGACGCGGTTGAACAGGGCCGTGATCGTTTGCGTATCCGCGGCGTTCGAAAGGTGGTCGAGCAGCGGGTCGCGTAAGGCAGTAGCCAGCAGCTGCGAGCGCACGTCGAGATCGCGCACGAACCAGCGCAGGGTCAGGCTGTCGACCAGCGGGACGACTGCATAGGCGCACAGCGCCAGGACGAGGGTGAGGGGAAGAACGAAGCGGAGCGAAAGTCGGAATGAGCGCAGACGCAAGACCGGGCCTCCTTTATCCATCAGGAGGCCGAGGCGGCGCGCTCGCCCGGATCATGGTTGGCGCCGCCGGCCAGCATCGCCGGTGGCACGGATGCGATATGCAGCGTGCGCGTCGGATAGGCGAAGGCGACGTTCATGTCGCGCAGGCTGCGCATCAGGTCCAGGTTGATCGCCTGCTGCACATCCATGTACTTGTTGTAGTCCGGATCGAGCATGTAGTAGACCACCTCGAAATGCAGCGCGTTCTCGCCGTACTTGCTGAAGTGGGCGCGATCGTAGCGCGCCAGTGTCGGATGCCGCTCGATGGCCTGGCGCACCAGGGCAGGGACGGCTTCGACCTGTTCGACGCTGGAATCGTAGGAAATCCGGAACTCGAACACCACACGCCTTTCCTGCATGCGCTTGTAGTTGCGGATGCGCGCCTTGAGAAGCTCGGTGTTGGAAAACACGATCTGCTCCCCGCCCAGGCTGCGGATGCGCGTGGTTTTCATGCCGACGTATTCCACGGTGCCCAGATACTCGTCAACGATGATGAAGTCGCCGATCACGAAGGGCTTGTCGAGTGCGATCGAGACCGAGGAGAACACGTCGCCGAGGATGTTCTGGGTGGCCAGCGCCACCGCAATGCCGCCGATGCCAAGGCTGGCCATCAGCGTCGTGATGTTGAAGCCGAGGTTGTCCAGCGCCACCAGCAGCGCGATCGACCACAGCACGATGCGCCCGACCATGCCGGCCAGCATCAGATGGGTGGCGCCGGCAGGATCGGTCTGGCGGTGGCGCTCTATCGTGCGCTGCACGGACACCGTGATCAGGCGGTTGATCCACAGCGCAACCTGGGAAACCAGGATCACGATCCAGGCGTACTGCAGCCATTTGTCCTGTACCGGCGTGAGCTGCAACTGGCTCACTGCTGCCAGCAGCGACACCCACAGCATGAAGGGCAGGCGGGTGGCATTGACGATCTGCTCTGCATAGCCGAGGAATTGCAGCCTGCCGACGGCGGCCAGGCGGCGCAACTGGCGCACGACCACGGCCTTGACCAACAGCAGCGCGGCCAGCACGAGGACGAATACGGTGGCGGCGAGCATGATGCCGTAGGACGGAAATTCAAGCGGAATCAAGGATGGCTCCTGTCTTGCTGCGGGTTGTAGGGTGCATGCAGCCGCCGGTGTTGCGGCGTTGGCGATGCTAGGGCGAATCCGCTCTGGAAAAGAAAACCCCCCGTGAGGGGGGTGAAAAAGGCCCGGTAATGACCCCGTCGCTGTTCGCAACGCTGTTGAACCTGCAATGAAGCGGTTGAAGGATGGACAAGCTGAAACACCATCCTGACGAAGCTGCGGCTGCCGCCGTCGCCCCGTTCACGCTTCAGGGATGGCGCAATGGTGCCGCAGTTCACTTAAGAGAAACTTAAGAATCGTTAAGGTTGCCATTGAGGCAATGTAACTGCGGAAGCAGCAGGGCAGAAGGCGGAACCGGGGGCGGGATCGGTGCCACTCAGCGGAAGAGCCGTGGGTGTGTGCCTGCGTAGGCTCTCGTCCGGCGCATTGTGCTGCCGGGATGCTTCAAGAGGTAAGGACATGCACGTTCGGATCAGCCAGCCCGGGGTCGGGCCGACCACTTATACCAACGAGGGGCACGAGCATCGGCCCCCGATCCATCTGGATATCACGCTTTCCTGGGACTCGCGCGATATCGACGCCGTATTTCCACTGTCCGGACAGAATTCGTCCGCTCCGGGCAAGCCGCCCAAGCTGAGCGACCTGGATGTCTTCAAATATCTGGGCGAGCATGTGAAGAGCACTCTCGACGCCTGTCCGGCCCTGGTCGAACTGCTGACCAAGGTGATCGATTTCTTCAAGCGGCATCCGGCCCTGTCTGGTCCGGAGACCATCGGGCCGCGGGAGCACGGGGCACAGCAGGTACCGGGACCCGTCCCGCAAGGACCCGCGGCAACGAATGCGGCGGCGCCGGTGGTCACGAATCCGGAAGGACTGCAGCCCGGC
>DATBUE010000272.1:0-3911 GCA_036516375.1 Noviherbaspirillum sp.
GCCCGCTGTCAAAGTTAAAGAGAATGAACCCTTCGACGTAGCACTGCGTCGCTTCAAGCGCTCCTGTGAAAAAGCCGGCGTTCTGGCCGAAGTCCGTTCGCGCGAGTTCTACGAGAAGCCGACTGCCGAGCGCAAGCGCAAGGCTGCTGCAGCAGTCAAGCGTCACGCCAAGAAAGTGCAGCGCGAGCAGCGCCGTAGCGTCCGCCTGTACTGATCCAGTACAGCTGACGTCGCATCAAACCCGGCTTCGGCCGGGTTTTGCATTGCATGCAGACTCCGCTTCGCCAGCCGGCGAAAGGCCGGAGTTTTTTCATTTCCGGCGCATGCGAGCGTAATCTGATACCCCTATGGCCGGACTGATCCCCCAATCCTTCATCGATGACCTGCTCAACCGCTCCGACATCGTCGAAGTGGTCGGTTCGCGCATCCAGCTGAAGAAGACCGGCAAGAACTACAGCGCCCTCTGCCCGTTCCACAAAGAAAAGACACCGTCCTTCAGCGTCAGCCCGGACAAACAGTTCTACTACTGCTTTGGCTGCGGTGCCGGCGGCAACGCCCTCGGCTTCGTCATGGACCACGACCAGCTGGACTTCCCCCAGGCGGTCGAAGAGCTGGCAAAGCGCGCCGGCATGGAAGTCCCACGCGAGGACAGCGGGCGCAAGCACAAGCCCCGCCAGCCGGTCGATTCACCGCTCTACCCACTGCTCGCCGCCGCCGCCGACTATTACCGCCAGGCGCTGAAAAGCCATCCGACGCGCAAGGCCGCGGTGGAATACCTCAAGGGACGCGGGCTGTCCGGCGTCATCGCCCGCGACTTCGGCCTGGGCTTCGCACCGCCCGGCTGGGACAACCTGATGAAGCACCTCGGCGGCGACGCCCTTCAGCAGAAGGCGCTGATCGATGCCGGCCTGCTGATCGAGAACGCCGAGAACGGCAAGCGCTACGACCGCTTTCGCGACCGCGTGATGTTTCCCATCCGCGACAGCCGTGGTCGGGTGATCGCCTTCGGCGGTCGAGTGCTGGGCGACGACAAGCCCAAGTACCTCAACTCGCCGGAGACCCCGGTATTCCACAAGGGTCAGGAGCTCTACGGCCTCTACGAAGCGCGCCAGGCCAACCGCGATCTCGACGAGATCATGGTGGTCGAGGGCTACATGGACGTCATTGCCCTGGCCCAGCAAGGTCTGCGCAATGCCGTCGCCACCCTGGGCACCGCCACCAGCGAGGAACACCTCAAACGCCTGTTCCGCATCGTTCCTAGCGTGCTGTTCTGCTTCGACGGAGACGCCGCCGGACGCAAGGCTGCCTGGCGCGCACTGGAGGCAACCTTGCCGAACCTTCAGGACGGGCGCCGCGCCCGCTTCCTGTTCCTGCCGGACGGCGAAGATCCGGACACCCTGGTCCGCGCCGAGGGCACCGACGCCTTTCGCGCCCGCATACAGCAACACTCGCAACCACTGGCCGACTATTTCTTCCAGCAGCTGAGTGAAGAGGCCGATCCGCGCTCCCTGGAAGGCAAGGCGCATCTGGCGACACTGGCCGCACCGCTCATCGAAAAGATACCGGGCAACAACCTGCGCGCACTGATGCGTCAGCGCCTGACCGAGATCACCGGGCTCAACGGCGAGGCGCTGCAGCACATGGCCGCCGCGCCCGTATCCGCGCCCAGCAGCACGCCGACCTACGACGACTACACCTACTACGACGCCAGCCCGGCCTACGGCGAGCCCGACTACTTCGAGCCACCGGAACCCGTGCAGCCGCAACCGCGCAACGGCAAGCCAGGCAAGAAAGAGTGGAAAAAGGACTGGAAAAAAAACGGCCAGGGTCCAGACTTAATGCCACGCGGGCCGCGCACACCCGCCACGGTCGAGCCTCCGGCACTGACCACCCTGCGCACCCTGCTGCACCACCCGGAGCTGGCGCAGAAGGTCGAAGACGTCAGCCATTTCGCCGCAGAAGACGATACCTATGCCCAACTGCTGGTAGCGCTGCTCGGCACCCTGCAGAAAAACCCCAAGCTGCGCAGCCTGCAGCTGATTGCCCGGTGGCACGGCACCGATCAGGGGCGACTTTTACGCGCACTGGCAGAGAAAGAATGGCTGATCTCTGCCGATAACCTTGAACAGCAGTTTTTCGACACCATTAATAGCCTTGCCGCCAGACAGCGGGAACGGCGCCTCGAAAGCCTGCTGCGCAAGGCTCGCCAGGGTGAACTCAGCGCAGAGGAAAAAGACCAACTGCGTAACCTATTGAGCCGCAACGCAATACCCGCTACACCGACCTCAACTGGCGCGTGAGGTCCTAGCTCGGCTATAATGCTCAGCTTGTTTTCAGCCCGCCAGAACCTTCAGTGGATAGGGTTATATGTCCGGAAAAGCGCAACAGCAGTCCCGCCTCAAAGAGTTGATCCAGCGTGGCCGTGAGCAGGGTTACCTGACTTACGCCGAGGTCAACGACCACCTGCCGGAGGATATTTCCGATCCGGAACAGGTGGAAGACATCATTCGCATGATCAACGACATGGGCATCAACGTATTCGAGACCGCTCCGGATGCCGATGCCCTGTTGTTGGCCGAAGCCGATACCGATGAAGCCGCAGCCGAAGAGGCCGCAGCCGCACTCGCCGCGGTCGAGACCGATATCGGCCGCACCACCGACCCAGTGCGCATGTACATGCGCGAGATGGGCACCGTCGAACTGCTGACCCGCGAAGGCGAGATCGAAATCGCCAAACGCATCGAGGAAGGCATTCGCGAAGTCATGAGCGCGATCGCCCACTTCCCTGGCACCGTCGACAGCATCCTCGCCGACTACGAGCGCGTGACGAACGAAGGCGGTCGCCTGTCCGACATCCTCAGCGGCTACATCGACCCCGACGACGACGGTGCTGCCGCACCGCAGGAAGTCGAGCCGGAAACGCCACAGACCACGGCCAAGCCGGTAGTCGACGACAAGGACGACGACGAAGAAGAAGAGTCGGATACCGAGGAAGAAGAAGGCGACGGCGGGCCCGATCCGGAAGTTGCGCGCGTGCGCTTCGGCGCGGTCGCCGAACAGCTTGAGAAAGCCAACAAGGCCCTGAAGAAGCACGGCCGCGCCAGCCAGCAGGCCACCGAGGAGCTCGAAGCCCTCGCCATCCTGTTCATGCCGATCAAGCTCGTGCCCAAGCAGTACGATGCCCTGGTCGAGCGCGTGCGTGATGCCCTGAACCAGATCCGTGCTCAGGAACGCGCCATCATGCAGTTGTGCGTGCGTGATGCCCGCATGCCGCGCGCCGACTTCCTGCGTCAGTTCCCGAGCAACGAGACCAATCTCGACTGGGCCGAGCAACTGGCTGCAGGCAAGAGCAAGTACGCCGAAGCCATCGGCAACCGCAAGGAAGAGATTCAGCGCTGCCAGCAGAAGCTCATCGAACTGGAACAGCAGTGCGAACTCGCCATCGCCGACATCAAGGACATCAATCGCCGCATGTCCATTGGTGAGGCCAAGGCCCGCCGGGCGAAGAAGGAGATGGTCGAGGCCAACCTGCGCCTGGTGATCTCCATCGCCAAGAAGTACACCAACCGCGGCCTGCAGTTCCTCGATCTGATCCAGGAAGGCAACATCGGTCTGATGAAGGCGGTGGACAAGTTCGAATACCGCCGCGGCTACAAGTTCTCGACTTACGCCACCTGGTGGATTCGCCAGGCGATCACTCGCTCCATTGCCGACCAGGCGCGGACCATCCGCATCCCGGTACACATGATCGAGACGATCAACAAGCTCAACCGCATCTCCCGTCAGATGCTGCAGGAAATGGGCCGCGAGCCCACGCCCGAAGAGCTTGGCGAGCGCATGGAAATGCCCGAGGACAAGATCCGCAAGGTACTGAAGATCGCCAAGGAGCCAATCTCCATGGAAACGCCGAT
>DATBUE010000273.1:0-1512 GCA_036516375.1 Noviherbaspirillum sp.
ATCAGTTCGTTCGGCTGGAACGGTTTGACGATGTAGTCGTTGGCGCTGGCGTCGAGGGCACGCACGATGTCCTGCTCCATCGCCTTTGCGGTCAGCATGATGATGAGGGATGTGGCGCAGGAAAGGAATGCTGGCATCTTAGCGAAAAGGGGAAATGCCACCAGCGGGCGTTTGTTGCCTTCATACAGGTCGCTGGAGAAATTACATGCAAGATGTACAAAACTCTGCTCTCCGGCCTCAATGCCCGCGAGGCCGTTTGCGACAACGCCCTCCCCCTCTCGTGCGGCCTTCCTCATGCGAAGTGCCCACGCCAATCGCCTCGCCCCTCGTACAAGTTCCAAGATCGGATTCGCCGATACCGCCCGCGTGGCATACCGCTTGCTCTCGCCGCTGACAGAGCTGTCATGCAGCGCCTTGCTTCGCAGCAGCGTTGCTCCTGACAGCCGGCATCGCCCCGTCCTTTCCCAAGCCATGGAAAGCGCGGGTCTGTCGCCATTTTTCAACCGACCAAGGAGCACGACATGGATACGAACAACATCGGCACCGGCCAAACCGCAGGCAATGGCAGCGCCGCCGCTTCTGCTGCCGCAAAGAATCTGTACGGTGACGCCAAGGCCACGACGCGACGCACCGCCGAAAGCATTCGCGCCGAGCTGAGCACGCTCAAGAGCGACATCGACGACCTGGCCGACCGCGCCGCCCACATGAGCGACGAGGAACTCACGCGTGCGCATGCGCAGATGATGGCCAAGTTCAGCTCCATTCGTTATGCCGCGCGGGGCTTTGCGGATGAAGCCTCGCGCCAGTTCAACCGCGGCGTCGAGACCACGCACCAGTACGTGAAGGAAAAGCCGATGCAATCGGTCGGTGCAGCCGTCGGCGCGGGCTTGTTGCTGGGCTTGCTGTTCTCGCGCCGCTGATCGGCGCCGCAGCCTGCGCCCAGCCCTCCTCCCGTTCGCTGACCCTGCACAGGAACCGACGCGATGTTCTCAGCCCTGCACAAATCGAAACAGCTCTACCTGATCACGCTCGATCGCGTCACCGATTACATCGACCTGCTGAAGGTCGAGATGAAGCTGCGCGAATACCAGCTCGCCTTCCGCATGGCCGGCTTCGCGGTGGCCTTGCTGTTCGGCCTGCTGGCCACGATCTTCCTTGGGCTGGCCATCATCATCAGCTTCTGGGATACCTCGCTGCGCATCCTCGCAGCCTGGGGCGTGGTGATCCTGTATGGCGCGGTGGCTGCGTTGAGCGTGTCCTACTGCCTGAAGCACTTCCGCTCTCCGCCCTTGGGCGGGCTGTTACGCAATGAATTGCAGCGCGATATCAACGTCATCAAGGAAAACCTATGAGCACGGTCCAATCCCTGGAACAAGAGCGACAGGCCATTCTCGAACGCATGCAGATGCGGCGCGAGGCCTACAGGCGTGTTCTGAATGGCGAACAAGACTTCGAGGCAGTCGCACCGCGCGGCAATGGCAGCCATGCCATTCACGGTGCGAACACCGGCAT
>DATBUE010000274.1:0-4146 GCA_036516375.1 Noviherbaspirillum sp.
TGCCTTCCTGGTGGCCAAGGATGCACTGAAGATGCAACTTGACGGACACCGCCTGCATACCGAGGTCGATCAGGAGGCGGTGGCCGATGCGCGCATGCTGCTGGAGTCGCTGTCGGAAGGAAAACCGGGTTCCGCGCCGGATGGTGTTACGAATGTACACGCGAGTGCATCCACGGACGCAGGCATGGCGGTGCCCGGCGGCGAACGACGCTTTCGCATCGTGCTTCCCGCGGTTTCCGAGCGCGATGCCGAAGCGCTCGCGGCCGAACTCGGTCTGCTCGGTCGAATCGCGCGCGACACTGCCGCCGGCGGCAACACGGCGTTCCTGCTGCAGACAAGCAGCAGCAGCGACGACATCCTGGCGATCTGTTCCTTCATTGTCGATGGCGACCAGATGTCGATCACCGAGGAAGCGACAGGCACCGCAGCGGAGCGTGCTGTGCGCGAAGCTGCGCAGGGTTACGGCTTCTTCGACCCGCTCGATAGCACAGGTGCGCCCGGAACGCTCGAGAGTGCGGCCGAACGCAGCGCGCGCGAGGCGCGGCAGGGTTACGGCTTCTTCGACAATTTCGAAACGGCGGAGATGCGCGCCGCGCGCCAGGAACAGGCCGCTGCGCCTGCGACCACTCCCGCCACGCCCGCTGGACCAGCACGTGTGCAAAAGATGCCACTGGCTCAGCGCCGGGAAGGCGCAAAACGCGAGCAGGAACGCAGCCACGTCTTGAATGCGGAATCGACGTCGATACGCGTTGGCATAGAAAAGGTCGATCAGCTCATCAATCTGGTTGGCGAGCTGGTCATCACGCAGGCGATGATCGAGCAGCGCACCAGCACGCTCGATCCCATGCTGCATGAAAAGCTGCTCAACAGCGTCAGCCAGCTGACGCGCAACACGCGCGAGCTGCAGGAAGCAGTCATGTCGATCCGCATGATGCCGATGGATTACGTGTTCTCGCGCTTCCCGCGCATGGTGCGCGACTTGGCGGGCAAGCTCGGCAAGCGCATCGAGTTCGTCACACATGGCGCGGCGACAGAGCTGGACAAGGGCCTGATCGAACGCATTGTCGATCCGCTGACCCACCTCGTGCGCAACAGTATCGACCACGGCGTCGAGATGCCCGACGTGCGGCGTGCGGCCGGCAAGAACGAAACCGGGCGACTGTCGCTGTCGGCCGCCCATCAGGGCGGCAACATCATCATCGAGGTGAGCGACGATGGCGGCGGCCTGAACCGGGAAAAGATTCTGGCCAAGGCCAAATCGCAAGGCATGCCGGTTTCCGAAAACATGCCGGACGCGGAAGTGTGGCAGCTGATCTTCGCGCCCGGCTTTTCGACGGCCGAGGCAGTGACTGACGTGTCGGGACGCGGCGTCGGCATGGATGTGGTCAAGCGCAACATCACGGCCATGGGTGGTGTGGTCGAGATCCGTTCGGCCAAGGGCTTCGGCACCACGATCACGATTTCGCTGCCGCTGACGCTGGCCATCCTGGACGGCATGTCGATCAAGGTAGGCGAGGAGATCTACATACTCCCGCTGGGCTACGTGGTCGAATCGCTGCAACCGGAGGCGGGCGACATCAAGGAAATTTCCGGGCAGGGCAGGGTGATCAAGGTGCGCGGCGACTACCTGCCGCTGATTCCGCTGTACCAGGTTTTCGGCATTGCGCCGCGCTTTACCAATCCGGTCGATGGCATCGTCGTCATCCTCGAATCCGACGGCAAGAAGGCAGCGCTGTTTGTCGACGATCTGGTCGGGCAGCAGCAGGTCGTGGTGAAGAACCTGGAGTCGAACTACCGGCGCGTGGCCGGCATCTCCGGCGCCACGATCCTGGGTGACGGCGGCGTGGCCCTGATCGTGGATGTGGCCGCGTTGCTGCGCTCGAGCCGCCAGCTGAACGAGGAAACGGTTTATTCAAGGGAAGGGCAGGACCATGACGCATAGTGCGCTTGAAGATAATGGCAACGACAGCGCCGGCCGAGAGATCCTCGCATTCCGCCTGGGGCGGGAGGAGTACGGCATCGATATCCTGAAGGTGCAGGAAATCCGCGGCTACGAAACCGTGACGCGCATTGCCAATGCGCCGGCCTTCATCAAGGGCGTGGTGAATCTGCGCGGGATCATCGTTCCGATCGTCGACATGCGCATCAAGTTTGCGCTCGGCGAGCCAACCTACAATCAGTTCACCGTGGTCATCATCCTCAACGTGGCCGAGCGCGTGGTCGGCATGGTGGTCGACAGCGTGTCCGACGTCATCACGCTGGCCGCAGAACAGATCAAGCCGGCGCCGGACATGGGCTCGGCCGTGAATTCGGATTACCTGGTGGGGTTGGGTACCGTCGGTGAGCGCATGTTGATCGTGATGGATATAGACCGCCTGATGTCCGACCCCGAGATGGGGGTGGTCGAGAAACTGGCACTGGCGGCTTGAAGGGTTTTTTGCAGCAAGCGGATGCTCGTGGATCTGCAAAGTGCGAAGACAGCATCGTTACTGTCCCCGCAAGTCATTCATCTAGGAGACGACATGGTCAAGCTGACCGACATGAAAATTGGAACCCGTCTAGGCCTGGGTTTTAGCCTCGTCCTGTTGTGCGCCACGCTGCTGCTGGTGCTGGGTTTGTGGCGCATGAGCAATCTGCATGGCAGCACGCAAAGCATCGTCAATGAAGACGTGGCCAGTCTGACCGCTGCGCTGCAAATGCGGGAAGCGGGTTGGTCGATGGCGCTTGCGTTGCGGCGCATTGCGGCGCCGACCGATGCCACCGAAGGCGAGCGCGAAAGCAAGCGTCTGGCCGGCATCCTGGCCGAATACGAAAAGTCCGAGCAAGACTTGCACAAGCTGTCTGTCGATCCGGGTGTCCAGAAGATGCTGGAGCCGGTGCTGTCGCAGCGCAAGGAAGTGATTCCGATGGCGCAGAAAATCATGGAGCACGCGGCGAGTGGAAACTACTTCGACGCGGCCTCGATGCTCAAGACCGACTTCGCGCCGGTGCATGACAAGTGGATCGCCAGCCTGATCGCGCTGGCTGAGTACAAGCAGCGCAACATGAAAACGATCTACGACGCGGCCGTAACCGACTATTCGACCGCGCGTATCAGCATGCTTGCCATCGGGGTGCTGACCATCGCGCTGGGCGCCATCGTGGCGCTGTTCACCACGCGCACGATTACGCGTCCGCTACAGCGCGCTGCGCGCATTGCCGATCGTATCGCCGGCGGCGATCTGAGCGAAACGATCGAAGGCGGCGGGCGTGATGAAGCGGGCCAGTTGGTCAATTCGCTGCGCACGATGCAAGCCAACCTGGCCGATACCGTCACCCGCATCAAGCAGGGCACCGAGACGATTTCGGTGGCGTCACGCGAAATCGCCACCGGCAATGCCGACCTGTCTACGCGCACCGAGGCCCAGGCCGGTTCGCTGGAGGAAACCGCTTCCTCGATGGAAGAATTGACGACGACGGTGCGTCAGAACGCGGAAAACGCACGCCAGGCCAACCAGCTCGTGCTCTCGGCATCCGATTACGCGGTCAAGGGCGGGCAGGTGGTCGGCCAGGTGGTCAGCACGATGGGCTCGATCAAGGACAGCTCGCGCAAGGTGGTCGACATCATCGGTGTCATTGACAGCATCGCCTTCCAGACCAATATCCTTGCGCTGAACGCCGCCGTGGAAGCTGCGCGCGCGGGTGAGCAGGGGCGCGGGTTTGCGGTGGTGGCGGCGGAAGTGCGCAACCTGGCGCAGCGCTCGGCCGGTGCGGCCAAGGAAATCAAGGCGTTGATCGGCGATTCGGTGGAAAAGGTCGATGCCGGCGGCAAGCTGGTCGACGAAGCCGGCAAGACGATGGAAGAGATCGTCGGCTCGGTCAAGCGCGTGGCCGACATCATGGGCGAGATCACCTCGGCCAGTGAAGAGCAGAGCGCCGGCATCGAGGAAATCAATCGTGCGATCACGCATATGGACGAGATGACGCAGCAGAATGCGGCCTTGGTGGAGGAGGCCGCTGCCGCGGCGCAGAGCATGCAGGAGCAGGCGGTCAAACTGGGCCAGGCCGTCGACGCCTTCCGACTCGGTGCCAACGGTGACGTGGACGCGGCGCTGAAATTTGCAGGCCCCGCAGCGAGCGCAAAGCCTGCCGCTATCCCGGCGAAAG